>DAOVTF010000023.1 GCA_030633225.1 Flavobacteriaceae bacterium | reverse complement strand
AGAATAAAATATTAACACCAGCTTTGACAGAAGGTTGTATCAATGGAATAATTAGAAAAAAAATAATTGAAGTGGTTGATAAAAGTACTGATTTTGAAATTGAAGAAACAACTATTTCACCTTTTGAATTAATTAAAGTTGATGAAGTATTTTTAACCAACTCAATTTTTGAAATCCAATCTGTTTATAAATATCGTAAGAAAACTTATAATTCGGATAAAACAGAAAAAGTTCGAAAATTATTTGAAAATTTAAAATGTGAATTAGGATAAATTTAATTTAAACTAGGGTCTTTTGGAGCATTAGCCCATATTTTATATACACCACCTAATTTAATCAATTCATTTTTCCAAAATGAAAGATGACCAACTTTGAATAAATTTTTAAATTTATTTTCAATTACCAACCAAGAAGTAATTGATAATTCTTCATCTAATTGTTCTTTGCTCCATCCTGAATAACCTAAGAAGAAACGAATATCATCCTTTGAAAGAACCTTGGTTTTTAAAAACTCTTGAACGGCTTCAAAATCTCCTCCCCAATAAATACCATTACCTATTTCAATACTATCAGGAATAAGGTCTGGAACTTTATGGACAAAATATAAGTTATCTTCCGAAACAGGACCTCCAAAATAAACCTTTAACGATGAATCAATTTCGGGGATTAGATCCTTCATCTTATATGGAGAAGGTTTGTTAAAAATAAAACCAACAGAACCATTTTCATTATGCTCGGTAAGTAAAATAACAGATCTATTAAACGAACTATCTGATATGATAGATGGTTCGGCAATTAATAGTTTACCTTTTGTTGGTTTAAGTGATATCATTATTTAGTAGTATATGGATTAAATGTACTAAAAAATAATCATAAAAAAAAACCCTCTTAATCTTAAGAGAGTTTTTTAAATAATCAGTAGAATATTGTTTAGTTAACAGCATTCTTTAATTCAGAACCTGGTTTGAATTTAACAACAGTTCTTGCTGGTATTTTGATAGTAGCTCCAGTTTGAGGATTTCTTCCATCTCTTGCAGCTCTTTTAGCTGTAGAAAAAGAACCAAAACCTACTAAAGATAGTTTATCACCTTTTTTAAGAGCTCCTTTTACATTAGACATCATTGAATCTAATGCTTTTCCAGCAGCAGCTTTAGAAATTCCTGAATCAGAAGCCATTGCTTCAATTAAATCTGATTTGTTCATAAATTTAAATTTTAAATTGATTAAATAATATTTTTTTGCATTTCAATAGCACACAAATATAGATTTTATAAGGGCTTAGGCAAGTTTAATGGTTTAAAATATGCAATATTGTTAATAATTCAAGTTAAATTGTTGATAAACCAAGAGTTTATAGGGAGTAATTATTGTAAATCCGTATTAATAGTAAGTTTATACCATTTTTGCATTTTCAAAAAATGTATAACCATTAAGTAAGCTTTTTACATCCATTTTACGTTTTCCGGCAAGTTTTAATTCCAAAATATTAATATACCCATTTTTAACTGCTACTTTTATTTGTTTTTTGTCAGAAACAATAGTTCCTATTATTAAAGAATGAGGATTCTCAATTTTTTCTACCTTGTAAATTTTAATGTCAATATTTTCGTTATTATTATTTAAAATAGTCCATGCCGCAGGGTAAGGGTCTAGACCTCTTATTTTGTTATATGTATTATCTAAGGTATCAGTCCAATCAATTTTGCAATTCTCTTTATTTAATTTGGGCGCTTGATTCAATTCTTTTAAAGTTTGTTCATGCAATTTAAAATTATTCTTTTGAATCAAATCTACAGTTTCTAAAACTAGTTTAGTTCCCTTTTTCATTAATTGATCATGTAGTTTACCCGCATTAGCAGTCTTGGATATTTCAACTTCTTCTTGCAATAATATAGCTCCAGTATCAATTTTTTCATTGATAAAAAAAGTTGTAACACCAGTTTTAGATTCTCCATTAATAATTGCCCAATTAATTGGTGCCGCACCTCTATAATCTGGTAAAAGAGAAGCATGTAAATTAAAAGTGCCCAATCTAGGCATTGCCCAAACTTGTTTTGGTAACATTCTAAAAGCAACTACAATCTGTAAATCAGCATTTAAATTTTTAAGCGCAACTAAAAATTCTGGTGATTTTAAATTTATAGGCTGTAAAATATTTAAATCATTTTTTAAAGCATATTGTTTTACTGGCGATTCATTTATTTTTCTTCCTCTACCAGCAGGTTTATCAGGTGCCGTTATAATACCAACAATATTATAATTGCTATCAACTAATGCCTTTAAAGAATCAACTGCAAAGTCAGGTGTTCCCATAAAAATAATGCGTAATTTTTTCATTATTCTATTTTTTCAAATTTGTTTTGCGAAGTTAATCTTAAACTATTTTTTTCTATCAATAATTCTAATGTTTTTAGAATTTGATTTTTATTATAGTTTAACTCATTAATTATTTCATTTGAACTATTGTATTGTTTTGCAGCAAACAAGTCCATTATATCCTTAGCAATCAATTTATAATCTACTTTATTGGATTGATTATTTTCTACAATGCAAATATCGCAAGTTTTACATTTTTTGATATTTTTTTCTCCAAAATAATTTAGTAATTGAATATTCCGGCAAATTTTATTATTATTTACATATTCAATAATACTTCTAAGCTTCTCTAATTTAGTTATACTTCTATTTTCGATACTTTTAGAAATATTATTAATAACAAAAGTATCTTCACGAGGGACTAAAAATTTAATATTTGAATTGTTTGTAGCTTCATTATATATTATAATCTTATCCTTTTTAAGTTGGTTTAAGAGGTTAATAACTTGAAATTTACTAATATTACTAGTAACTATAGCATTTAGTTTTTTTGCTATAATACTCTCATTTATAGGAATTAATTGTTCAAAAGTTCCGCCATAATTTCTTAAAATAATTTTTATTAGATTTTCTAAATTCGAGTTTCTTTTTTCATATTCAAACAATACTTTATTGGAAACAATTATTTTTAAACTAGATCTTTTTTTATAATTATGATTTATTTCTATAATATTTTCTAGTTCAAGATTGTTAATTGCAGAAAATGTTTTTAAAATAGGTAATTCATATTTTGAGCAAAAATCTTGTAAATTAAAAAGATATGTTTTTTCAAAATATTCTCCTAAAGTAATTTGATAGTTATCATTTAATTTTTGATATACTTCTTTATGAAACGAAGTGCTAGCAATTCCTTTTTTTAAATAATTTTCACTTTCGTAAATTGTACTTTTATTATAAATTAAATAAGCAAAAGATGAAATTCCATCTCTTCCAGCTCTTCCAATTTCTTGCATATAATTTTCAATGCTATTAGGGATATTCATGTGAATAACAGCTCTTACATTTGCTTTGTCAATTCCCATTCCAAATGCATTGGTAGCAACAATAATTGGAGTGTTTTGTGATAGCCAATTTGTTTGGGATTCAGTTTTGTTATCAAAAGATAATCCACCATGATAGAAAGTACTTTTAAAACCTTGATGATTTAAATAATTAGAAATATTAATACAACTCTTTCGGGTATTGGTATAAACAATTATTGGATCATTTATTTTAGACAAAAGATATTTGAGTTGTTCTAATGTATTATCAGTATTGATCAATTTGATATTAATATTATTTCTATAAAATGATTTTTTAAAAATACTTGCATTTTTAAGTTTTAAATGATCAATAATATCAATCATCACCTTTGGAGTAGCAGAGGCTGTTAATGCAATAGTTTTTATTTTAGGATGAATTTTTTGTAATACATCTATTTTTAAGTAAGCAGGTCTAAAGTCATGACCCCACTGAGATATACAATGTGCTTCATCAATGGCAATTAGGTTTACATTTAACTGACCAATTTTTTCTTGAATAAATTCCGATTGTAATTTTTCGGGTGATAAATACAAAAATTTATAATTGCCATAAAGCATATTGTCAAAGGCCTGAATCGTTTGTTCTGTATTGTATTTAGAAGTTAATGCAATAGCCTTAATTCCTTTCTTTTGCAAATTATTTACTTGATCTTCCATCAATGCAATTAATGGAGAAATAACAATGCAAACGCCTTCTTTTAATAATGTTGGAATTTGAAAACAAATTGATTTTCCCGCTCCGGTAGGTAATAAAGTAACTACATTTTTATCATCTAAAACTGCATTAATAATTTCTTCTTGAGGTTCTCGAAAGTTTTCATGTTTCCAATATTTTTGTAAAATTTCTCGAGCAGAATTCATTTAATTTTCAATAGAATTTAAAATAAAATCAACTCTTTCATTAACGGTTCCTGTGGGTACTTCAATGATACTATAATCTAAATCAAGGTAAGTTTTTTTTAAATGATTATAAATGGCAAGTGATTGTTCATAGCTTTCATATCGTTCATTATCGGTAATATATATTTTTTGCCATGGAGGCATCATAAATATATTAGAATAGCGATGTTCATTACTTTTATCAATATAAACATTAGGATAATCAACACCTAAATAATTCATATAGCCATGAACATCTGGAATACCTCTATCAAAAAAAACAATATTATTTTTTTTCTTATTGGCCTCTAAGAATTGATTTACGCGTCCATCTAATAATAACTCACTAAAAAGTAATGGCTTTTTTAAAAATAATTGAACAGTCCCTTTTTTTTGTGCATCCAGAGTAATTTGTCTAGAAATTTCTGGCATGCAAGCATGATTCATTTTTAATAATTCATTTATTATAGTAGATTTACCGGTACCAGGCCCACCAGTTATAACAATTTTTTGTTGCATATATCTTGAAATAATTTTCTTAATAATAAAATTCAAAATTAAGAAAATAATAATTGTAAATTTGTGCACTGTAAAAAACTAATATTTTGAAAAATGAGTAAAGAATCTGACTTTTATAAAAAGTTGAAATTAAGCTTAGAAGAAACTACCACATTTCCAACTGAATATATGTATAAATTTATTATTCCTGCAAGTGATGAAAAATTCCAATACATTGAAAATATTTTTAATAATTTAGGGGCAGTTATTAATTCTAAGCCTTCAAAAACAGGCAAGTATACTAGTTTGACGATATTAGTTAAAATGAACTCTTCTGATGAAATTATTTCAAAATATAAAGAAGTCTCTTCCGTAGAGGGGATTATTTCTTTGTGATATTTTTAACAGTTGAATTAAAAAATAAAAAATATTTTTGACTGATTTCTTAAAGAACAAAATATTTACATTTAATTTTCGGTAAATAACATCATGACAATGTTTAAAAAACTCTATTTATATATTACTTTTTTATTGGTTACATCAATCTATGCTCAAAATAAAGATGAAGTTTTGTTAACTATAGAAGATAAAAAAGTATACACTTCAGAATTTATTAGAATTTACGAAAAGAACAAAGATATTGTTGTAGAAAAGGAGCAAAAAGAATTTGAAGATTATTTTACTTTATTTGTTGATTTTAAATTAAAGTTAAAGCAAGCCAAAGACCTACAATTAGATACTATTAAAAATTATCAAGACGAATTGATTAAATATAGAGATCAGTTGGTTGAACCATATTTACAAAATTCAGATGCTATTGAGGTTTTAGCAAAAGAAGCCTATGAAAGAACAATTACCGAAGTAAATGCAAGCCATATTTTAGTTAGAATAAAACCAAATGCTTTACCGGTAGATACACTTATAGCTTACAATAAAATTTCTGAAGCCAGAAAAAAAGCAATGGATGGAATATCTTTTGATAAAGTTGCAAATGAATATTCCGAAGACCCTTCAGTAAAAATGAATGATGGTAACCTTGGCTATTTCTCAGCTTTTAACATGGTATATCCGTTTGAAAATGCTGCTTATAATACGGAAATTGGAGAAGTTTCTAATATATTTAGAACTCAATTTGGATATCATTTTTTAAAAGTGAATGATAAAAGAAAATCTAAAGGTGAAATAGAAGTATCACATATTATGGTTAAACAAGATGCAAATGACACCACCTTTGCAAAAACCAAAATATTTGACATTTATAATAAACTTGAACAAGGAGATGATTTTTCTAAAATTGCTCAAGAACATTCAGATGATGAAAGTTCGTCAAAAAATGGTGGAAAATTACCAAAATTTGGATCAGGTAAAATGATTAAAGAATTTGATATTGTAGCTTTTGGTTTAGATAAAGAAGGTGATTTTTCTGAACCTTTTGAAACTAAATACGGTTGGCACATTTTAAAACTAGAAAAAAAGCATCCTGTTAAAAGTTATTCTGAATTACATGAAAGTATCGAAAGCAAAATTAAAAATGGTAACAGAGCTAAATTTGTAGAAAAAGATCTAGCATTAAAGCTATCAAAAAATTATAAAATTATAGAGAATAAAGGCTTATTGTCTGCATATTATTTGTCTGATTTAAATAAAATGAAGTCAGATGAAATTTTACTTTCTATTGAAGAGAATAAATATACTTCTAATGATTTTTACAATTATTTTTCAAAAAATAATAAAACAACTGTAGAAGAAATTTATTTAGATTTTAAAAATAATAATATTATTGATTATTATAAAGAACATCTAGAAGAAACCAATTCTGATTTTTCCATTATCTATCAAGAATATAAAGATGGATTATTGTTATTTGACCTTTTACAAAAAAATATTTGGGAAAAATCTGAAAAAGATTCCATAGGATTAAATGATTATTTTAATGCTAATAAAAATAAGTATATCTGGAAAACAAGAGGAGAATTGACAATTGCTAGTTGTACCAATTTAAATAAAGCTGAAATAGTAAAAAAATACTTAGAAGAAGGAAAAAATACTGATGAAATTAAAGGTTTGGTTAATGAAGGTGCAACTATTCATGTTTTGTTTAGTAGCGGATCTTTAGAAGAGGGTAGTACTAAATTGCCAAATAATTATAAGTTTACCTTGGGTGTATCAAAAATTTATAATGAAAATAAAAATCAGTTTACCATATTAAGAGTTGATAAAATTATAATTCCTGAGAATAAAAAATTAAATGAAACAAAAGGAGAAGTTATAAATGATTATCAAAAATATTTAGAAGAACAATGGGTCGAACAATTGCGAGATACTTATAAAGTAAAAATAAATAAAAAAGAGTATAAAAAGCTTAAAAAACAATTTGATCTAAATTAGTGAAGTACATTAGTATATATATCGTTATAATAATTGCTGTATTTTCTTGTAAAGAGCAAGTTGATGAGAATAATGCTGTTGCTAGAGTTTATGATCAGTATTTATACGAAAATGAAATAAGCGCTAAAATACCTGAAAATCTATCAAGAGAAGATAGCATTCTATTTAGAAATAATATTATTAATTCCTGGGCTAAGCAACAATTACTTCTGCAAAAAGCAAAAATTAATATTGAGGATAATAATGATGATATTAACGAATTAGTAAAAACTTATAAAAGAGATTTATTAATTGATAAATATACTCGGGCAGTTATTTTACAAGAATTAGACACTTTAATAACTGATGCTGATATTGATGAATACTACAATAAAAATAAGAACATTTATAAATTAAATGAAGATCTAGTTCAGTTAAGGTATATACATTTTAACCTTGATATTATTGATAAAAAAGAAATAATAGATTTGTTTAGATCTGATTTAGAAAGTGATCTAGAAGAATTGACCAATAGAGAATTAGAATTTAACTCTTATAATTTCAATGACAGTATTTGGGTAAGTTATAATAGTGTAGAAAAAAAACTTCCAATATTGAAAGGTGATGAAAGGTTAAAAAAGAATAAATTTATTCAAAAAGAAGATTCATTAGGAGTATATTTGGTGGCTGTAAAAAATGTTTTATATAGTAATGATGTTGCCCCAAAAAGTTATGTTACACCTACCATAAAAAACATGATTTTACACAAACGAAAGTTGGATATGCTAAAAAGAATAGAACAAACTTTAGTAAATGACGCTATTAACAAAAAACAATTTGAACAATATTAAAATGATAAAGAAACTATTGATAATTGTACTGGCTATATCTGGTTTACAATTAAATGCACAAGAGAAATTAAAAATTGATGGAGTTGCTACCGTTGTAGGAAAAAATATTGTACTTGATTCAGAAATTGATGCTTTTAAAGAAGAATTAATTCAACAAAGTGATGGTAAAATTGAAGTATCTGATTGTGAAATGCTCGAACAAATAATGAGTAGAAAATTGTTAGCTCACCATGCTGATATTGATAGTGTTTTTGTTAGCGAAGCTGAAGTGAGTAGTCAGGTTCAGAGAAAAACAGATTACTTTACACAACAACTTGGGTCTACTGAAAAGATGTTAGAACTTTATGGTTTTGATAATCTTAAAGAATTGAAAGATGAATTGCATAGAGTGGAAAAGGAAGGCTTAAAAATACAAAAAATGCAGCAAAAATTAACCGCTGATATTGATATAACACCAGAAGAAGTAAAAAGATATTATAACAGTTTAAAAGATGAAAATAATTTACCTGAAATTGGATCAGAAATTGAACTATCTCAAATTGTATTGGATATTAAACCATCTGATGAAGCAACTCAAAAAGTAATTGATAGATTGAATGAAATTAAAAAAGAAGTAGAAGAAGGAGCAAGTTTTAAGATGAAAGCAATTTTGTATTCTGATGATCCTGGAGTAACTCAAAATAGTGGTTTTTATACTATTGATAGAAATAGTCCTTTTGTAAAAGAATTTAAAGAAGCTGCTTTTAGTATGGAAGAAGGTGAAATATCTGAACCTTTTAAATCAGACTTTGGTTATCATATATTAATATTAGAAAAAGTAAAAGGTAAACAAAGAGATGTAAGACATATTTTAATGCAACCAAAGCCAGATGAAGATGCAAATGATATTGTTAGAGACTCTTTAATAAAGTATAGAGAGGATATTTTAAAAATGAATATAACTTTTGAAGATGCTGTAATAAAATATTCGAATGATAAAAATACAAGGCAGAGTAAAGGAATTTTAATGAACCCTGTTTCTGGAGATACTCATTTTGATTTGACTAGAATGGATCCTGAATTGTATGCTAAAGTTAGTAATTTAAAGGAAGGAGAAATAAGTGATGTTTTTTATGATGAAACTAGACAAGGTGAAAAAATGTATAAAATACTTTTATTGAAGAGTAAAACAGAAGCTCATATTGCCGATCTCTCTCAAGATTATGTAAAAATACAAGACTTGGCAATTCAAAAGAAAAAGACAGAAGCTATTGAAGAATGGACAAATGATAATATTAAAGACACTTATATAAAAATAAATGACAGTTATTCTGATTGTGATTTTAAAAGTAATTGGTCTAAAAAATAACTCATAAAATGTCTGACGTATCTAAGATTAATGATCTGGTAAACAATTATAAGCTTTTGAAACAAGAGATTTCAAAGGTTATTATTGGTCAGCACAATGCAGTAGATCAAGTTATCCTTTCTGTTCTTTGTGGCGGACATTCGTTATTGATAGGAGTTCCTGGTTTGGCAAAAACATTATTGGTAGATACCGTGTCTAAAACCTTAGGTCTTGATTTTAAACGAATACAATTTACTCCAGATTTAATGCCCTCAGATATTTTAGGTAGTGAAATATTAGATGAAAACCGTCAATTTAAATTTATTAAAGGTCCGGTATTTACAAACATAATTTTGGCTGATGAAATTAACAGAACACCACCAAAGACCCAAGCTGCTTTATTAGAAGCAATGCAAGAAAAATCGGTGACTGTAGCCGGTCATAATTTTAATTTAGATTTACCTTTTTTTGTTTTAGCCACACAAAACCCAATAGAGCAAGAAGGAACTTACCCTCTGCCTGAAGCGCAATTAGACAGGTTTATGTTCTCAATATATTTGAATTATCCAAATTTTGAAGAAGAGGTTTTGGTTGCTAAAAAAACCACAAATGATGAGGATATAAAACTTAAGCCCATCTTAACAAAACAAGATATTATTGATTATCAGCATTTAATACGTAGAATTCCAATTGCAGATAATGTGGTGGAATACGCAGTTAAGTTAGCTATAAAAACAAGACCTGAATCAGATATAGCACCAGAATTGGTTAAAAATTATATTGATTGGGGAGCTGGTCCTAGAGCTTCGCAAAATTTAGTATTAGGTGCAAAAGCATATGCCGCATTACATGGTAAATATTCACCGGATATTGAAGATGTTAAAGCCATTGCTTCCGGAATATTACATCACAGAATAGTTAAAAACTACAAGGCTGAAGCTGAAGGAATAACAGAAATTCAAATTATTAAATCTCTTTTATAGAAAGTCTTTTTTCTATGTAAATTTTATTCATTTTTTTATTTAAAAAGGCTATTGCTAAAACAATATATTGTTTGTATATTTGCAGGCCTTTTGAACGAATTCAGATTATCAAAAGGAAGAAAAAATAATTTATCAATATCTTTTATTTGTTTTAATCGTTTAAAAGTCTGAAAAACAATAAAATACAAACGTACAGGCATATGTCTAAACTACAAGAAAAATTAGAATTTTACACAAGCGAAGCTGAAAAATTAGGTGTAAAAATTGAAGCAGATTTATTTAAATTAGTAACTAAAGGTCTTGGGCCTTCCATTTATAAGGAAGATGCCGAATTAGTTTCATGTACTGAAGAGTCAGAATTAGAAACTGTAAAGCAAAATTTCCTTATTAAAAAACTGGAGCTTGAAGATGGCGAGAATTTAGATGCTGCAATTAAAAGTGTATGCGAAAAAATGGGAACTTCAAATAGTAATAAGTATAGAGCTATTTTCTATTATTTATTAGTTAAAGAATTTGGAGCTGAAGCTAAGTATGAAGTTGTTAAGGATGAGAATGAGGAAAATCTAGAAGAGAAAAAAGCCCCTGCTAAAGCTAAAAAAGAAGTGACTAAAGAAGAAGTTGTTGAAGCTGTAAAAGAGGTTAAAAAGACAATTAAAGCAAAAAAGGAAGAAATTAAAGAAGAAGTTGTTGAAACTGTAAAAGAGGCTAAAAAACCAACTAAAGCAAAGAAGGAGGAAGTTAAAGAAGAAACTGTTGAAGAGGTAAAAGAAGTTGCTGAAATTAAAGTTGTTGATCCAAAAGAATTTTTAGCAGATTTTGACTGGCAAAAATATGAAGAAGGAATTGAGGCTGTTGATCAAGAAAAGTTAGATACTTTTAATAAAGCTTTAGAAAACACTATTGGTTTTGTTGAAGAACGTCAAGTAATTGATGGTACTGTTGTAAGATTGACGGACCGTGAAGCGATTATAGATATCAATTCAAAATCCGAAGGTGTTATCTCTTTAAATGAATTTAGATATAATCCAAGTTTAAAAGTAGGAGATGTTGTTGAGGTAAAAGTTGACAAATTAGAGGATAATACTGGTCAGCTAGTTTTATCGCATAGAAAAGCTAGAGTTATTAGAGCTTGGGAAAGAGTTAATGATGCTCATGATACTCAAGAAATTGTTACTGGTTATGTGAAGTGTAGAACTAAGGGAGGTATGATTGTTGACGTATTTGGTATTGAAGCATTCTTGCCAGGTTCTCAAATTGATGTGAAACCTATTAGAGATTACGATCAATTTGTTGATAAAAATATGGAATTCAAAGTGGTTAAAATTAATCATGAATTCAAAAATATTGTAGTTTCTCATAAAGCGCTTATTGAAGCAGATTTAGCAGAACAAAAGAAAGAAATTATTGGTCAATTAGAAAAAGGTCAAGTTTTAGAAGGTGTTGTTAAAAACATTACTTCCTATGGTGTATTTGTAGATCTTGGAGGTGTTGATGGTTTAGTCCATATTACAGATCTTTCTTGGAGTAGAATAAATCACCCAAGCGAAATTGTT
>DAOVTF010000204.1 GCA_030633225.1 Flavobacteriaceae bacterium | reverse complement strand
GCACTTATTATAACCGTAATTATTCTATTAAACAAACTAGATTTTACCTTTAGTGAATTTTTAAGTTCATCAAATTATAAAAGTTATAGTAAAACTTTCTTTACAGATGATTTTAACGATAAAAAACATTGGCTAAAATCAATACTTGGCGGAATGTTTATTGCCATAGCAATGACTGGGTTAGATCAAGTCAATATGCAAAAAAACTTAACATGTAAAAATTACAAAGAATCTCAAAAAAATGTAATTTCACTTGGTATTGTTTTGATCTTTGTAAACTTTATATTTTTATTCTTAGGAGCCTTACTTTTCACTTATGCTGCAAAGTTTAATGTTGAAATACCGGTTATTGATGGCAAAATAAAAACCGATTTGTTATTTCCAGAAATTGCTTTAAATCAAGATTTGGGAATTGGTTTGGGTATCATTTTTATTCTTGGATTAATTGCTGCAGCTTATTCAAGTGCTGATAGCGCTTTAACTTCTCTAACAACTTCTTTTAGTATTGATTTCTTAAACATCGAAAAAAATGAAAAATCAAAACAAAAAAGAATTAGAAAAATAGTACATATTCTTTTATCCTTAGTTCTAATTCTTGTAATCATTTCTTATCAGTATTTAATTAAAGATAATGTGATAAGTAGTTTACTACAAGTTTCGACTTATACTTATGGACCGCTTTTAGGACTCTTTAGCTTTGGAATTTTTACTAATTATCAAATCAAAGATAAATGGGTATGGTTAATAGCTGTTTTATCGGTAGTATTCACATACTTTTTAAATCAATATTCAAGTCAATTATTTAACGGATTTGTTTTTGGTTACGAGATATTGATTATTAACGGACTTTTTACTTTTATTGGTTTGTATTTGATAAGAGATAGGAAATGAAATTTTCTACCTGCTGTCTTCAAACTTTTTCACTATTTTTGAACTATGGAAAAAGACCTTAGTAACTATCGTAAAATCTATAAGAGAAATCCTCTTTTAAAAGATAATATCTCAGAAAACCCGATGGAATTATTCCAAAAATGGTTTTACGAAGCTGATGAATTTGATGGTATTGAAGAAGCAAATGTAATGCATGTTGCTACTATTGGTCTAGATGGATTTCCTAAGAATAGAGTTGTTCTATTAAAACGATTCACTTGGGAAGGTTTTATTTTTTATACCAATTATAATAGTGAAAAAGGAATATCTATTTCAAAAAATTCAAATGTAAGTGCAACATTTTTTTGGCATAAATTAGAAAGACAAATAATAATCAAAGGTAAAGCAGAAAAAATTGCTGAAAATTTATCTGACGGGTATTTTGAATCACGCCCCGAAGGAAGTAAACTTGGAGCCTGGGCTTCTGATCAAAGCAGTGTTATTAAATCAAGAGAGGATCTAGATCAAAAACTAATATCTTTTGAAAAAAAGTTTGAAGGTAAAGAAATCCCTAGACCAAAACATTGGGGTGGTTATATAATTAAACCTATATCTATTGAGTTTTGGCAAGGAAGACCTAATCGGATGCACGATAGAATACGCTATACTTTACAAGAAGATTTTAATTGGAAATTGGAAAGATTAGAGCCTTAAATCGAAATATAATCAAAGAAAAAAGTAAAATATTTTATATATTTGATACAACTATTTCTAACCCAAATAAATTAAATGAAAACCCTTTATATAGTACGTCATGCTAAATCCTCATGGGAATACAATGGAATTAAAGATATTGACCGTCCTTTAAAACAAAGGGGGATTAATGATGCTTACTTGATTTCTGACGTTTTACAAAAAAAAATTGAAACACCTTCAGTTTTTGTTTCAAGTTGTGCTAATAGAGCATTGCATACCGCCATGATCTTTAGTTATACTTTTAATTACCCGCTAGCCAATATTAAAATAAGTAAATCATTGTATAATTTTAGCGATGGTTATTTAATTAAAACTATTAAAGCTTTAGACGATGGATTTGACTCAGCCATAATATTTAGTCATGACCATGGTATAAGTGATTTTGTTAATTCATTTGGCAATAAACAAATTGGTCATGTGCCAACTTGTGGAGTTATTGGCATTGAATTCAAAACAAAGCACTGGAAAGATATTAAAAATGGTAAAACTTTGTTTACTGAATTTCCGAAATATCACAAATAAGTTCTCCATTAAAAATAACTAAAATGAGAATCCATAAATACGCCGCCATAGATATTGGTTCCAACGGAGTTAGATTGCTTATTGCAAATGTTATTGTATTCAAAAAAAAGGAAACACAGTTTAAAAAATCGTCTTTGGTTCGCGTTCCAATCCGATTAGGAGCAGATGTTTTTACAACAGGTTTTATTTCTGAAAATAATAAAATCAGAATTTGTGATGCTATTCAAGCTTTTGAATTATTAATGAAAGTTCATGGAGTTGAAAAATACAAAGCTTGCGCAACATCAGCAATGCGTGAAGCTAAAAATGGAAATGAAATAGCAGAATCTATTCTAAATAAAACCGGAATTAAAATTGATATTATCGATGGTAAAACTGAGGCTGAGATCATATCTTCAACGGATCTTAGTGAATTAATTCAAAGCGATAAATCATATTTGTATGTTGATGTTGGTGGCGGTAGTACTGAGTTTACTTTTTTCTCTGAAGGGAAATTAATTAATTCTAAATCCTTTCCACTGGGTACGGTTAGACTTATAAATAATAATGTTGATGAAAATATTTGGAATGATGTAAAAAAATGGGTGAAAAATAATAGTGAAGATCTACCAAATCTTTCCTTAATTGGTTCTGGAGGAAATATCAATAAAATATTCAAAATGTCAGGTAAAGCTGAGGGTAAACCATTATCATACATTTATTTAAGCTCTTATTTCAACTTTTTAAATCAGATGACCTACAATCAACGTATAAGTGAATTAGATTTAAATCCTGATAGAGCTGATGTTATTATTCCTGCATCAAAAATTTACTTAAAAGCAATGAAATGGAGTGCTGCCAATAAAATTTATGTTCCTAAAATTGGACTCTCAGATGGAATCATTAAAAGTTTATATTTGGGTAAATTTGAATCCTAATTTCCAAAACAAAACGCAAAAAATCTTATACCATAATATTTAAAATATGAATAAAACAAAATATTTTTTTCTTTGGACTCTAACCGCTTTCATTACCATAAGCGCTATGTTTTATCAACGAATGACCGGTCCTACTTACCCAAAAAGAATAAATGTAGAACTTGCTGGGAAAGATTATGAATTTAAATTATTACGGTCTAATGAGATTGGTTCTCCTTGTGATATAAATCTTGAAGTTGCGGATTCTAACGTTAATGCAAACATTTTTTACAAACTTTATAAAGTTGATGAACCATGGAAAGAAGTAAAAATGCAACGAAAAACTTCTTATAAAAAAGCTTTTTTTGGCAAAGGTGATGAAATTGAAATTTTAACTGCAACCTTACCTGAACAACCCTCTGCCGGTAAAGTAGAATATCATATAGATCTTTACAAAGGCTCTCAAAAAGTATCTATTGCTGCAGATGACCCGGTTGTTGTTAGATTCAAAGGATTTGTACCTAGGTCTGTATTAATACCACATGTATTATTAATGATTATTTCTCTTTTTGTAGGAACTCGTGCGGGTATAGAAGCAATTTTTAAAGGCGATAAAACTTTTAAATTCACTCGAATAACTCTTATTGCTTTTGGAATTGGAGGTCTAATTTTAGGTCCAATTGTACAAAAATATGCCTTTGGTGAATTATGGACAGGATGGCCTTTTGGTGGTGACTGGACAGATAATAAAACGATTTTTGCCTGGCTTTTCTGGCTGGTGGCTTTTTTTGTCCTTCGAAAAAAACCAAAAAACAGAATATGGCCTATTATCGCTATGCTGGTACTCTTTGCAATGTACATGATTCCTCATTCCATGGGAGGTTCAGAATTGGATAATGAAACTGGAAAAATTGAAACTGGGGTTAGGAAATGAGATTCATATTTATAGAGAATCACATATGAATTATTAGTCTTTTAAACTATCAAACCCATAATCTCTTTCCACTTTGGAAATTCTAACTTTAAAAGTTCTATAAAATGTAGAACGACCTTTTGTCTGAGCTATTTTATGATCGAAGTTTTCTTTCCAATCTTTTATCGATTTTAGATCTTTCCAATAAGAAACCGTAATACCAATTTCTTCTCTCGCAGATTCAACACCAAGAAAACCTTCTTGAACTGATGCTAATTCGATCATTTTTTTTGACATTAAGGAATAATCATTATTGCCAACTTCAGTTCTTAAAAAAGTAAATATTACAGCATAATAAGGTGGTTCAGGAGTTTTTACTATCATAATAAGCTGCTAAAACAAATAGTTCTACTAGATTTGAATATCATTCCTAGAATATAGGAATGATATTCAAAAATAATGTTAATTGTACACTGGTGTATTTAAAGCCTTTATTACAGCAGGGTCACGCTTGTAAACATCTTTATCTACATACATTTTACCTTCTTTACCATAGCTAATTGTACCAT
>DAOVTF010000014.1 GCA_030633225.1 Flavobacteriaceae bacterium | reverse complement strand
GGTTTAGTATATGTTATCCTATTTTCTTTAATGTTTGTAGGATATTTTAAAAGTATAGATTCAATATCTGCTCAGGTAAATCAAATTTCAGATTTCACTGAATATTCAGGTAAAATTGTAGATGGTAAAACCAAAAAACCCTTGGAATTTGCCAGTATAGTTTTAAATAACACTAATATATCAACCATTTCAAATATCGATGGCGAATTTTTATTAAAAGTGCCTAAAAATTTGACAGATAATAACATAACTATAACCTATTTAGGATTTAATAATAAGGTTATTTTATTGTCTAAATTTGATTCAGATAAATATATTATAAAACTTGAAGAGTCCTTTGAAAATTTACCTAATGTAAATCTAACTACAAAAGATCCAATTATTATTGTAAATAAAATGATGGATAATAGGCAAAAAAATTACTTTAATGAACCAGTTATAATGAAAGCCTTTTATCGTGAATCCATTAAAAAGAAGAAAAGTTACGCTTCATTATCAGAAGCAGTTATTGACATTTATAAATACCCATATAAATCAAATAATAAAGATTATGTGAAACTATATAGGGCAAGAAAAAGTACAGATTATAGAAAAATTGACACTTTAGTGATTAAACTGCAAGGTGGTCCGTATAATAATTTAAATATGGATATGATAAAAAATCACAATATGTTTTTTGCAAGTGATATTTTTGAGATCTATAATTTTACTTTTGATAAAGTTATTAGCATGAATAATAAAACGGTTTATGTTATTAATTTCATCCAAAATAGTACTGTTATTGAACCCTTTTATCAAGGAAAATTATATATCGAGGCTCAATCATACGCGTTAATTAAAGCAGTTTTTAGTTTAAATTTAGAAAATTTACAAAAGGCGAGTAAGTATTTTGTTAAGAAAAAACCAGCTAAAGCAGATGTAATACCAATCAAAACAAAGTATATAGTTGATTATAGATTGAATAAAGGGAAATGGTATTTTGGCTATAGCCGAATTGAATTAAGTTTTAAAATAGACTGGAATAAAAAACTCTTTAACTCACAATATCATTTAACTATTGAAATGGCAGTAACAGATTGGGAAGTAAATAAAAATAATATTGGTTTAAAAAATAAAGAAAAATTAAAAACTAATATTATTTTAAATGATAAGGCTACAGGTTTTTCTGATCCTGAATTTTGGGGAGAATACAATGTCATTGAACCTGATAAATCTATTGAAAATGCAATTAAAAAAATTCAACGACAGTTAAAAAAATAGTTCTTAAATTTTAATAAAGTTTTAATAAAAAAATATTGTTTAATTTGTATTTTGCCGCTTTTAAAATCAATATTTATTAATTGTATAAATGCGAATTACTAAAAGTTATTTTCTTCTATTTTTCTTAATTTCTTATATTAATTTGTTTGCACAGATTGATAATAGTGAAGTTATTAAAACGGACGCTTTTATTTTTCAACCTGAAGAAAAAAGTACAGATATTAAAAAATCATTTAATTCTGTAGATAAAGGAGAATCTATAACTCTTTTTGGAACTTTAAATGACATTTCTAGTAATTTTCCGAAATATGAGGTGATTAATAATAAACCTCGAAAAATGCAAGATAATCTTCCAGTTGAAAAAGATGTTCTTGTAAAAAAGTTTTGGAATGGACAAGATGTGAGTAAAGTTAAAATTAAAACAAAATTAGAACTTGGTAAATTAGAGACCAATACAAAAAAAATTAGAATAGAATGCAGAGACCATAGTTATGTTGATGGAGATAGAGTTCGATTATATCTAAATGAAAAGGTGATTAGATCGAATATTATTTTACAAGGAGGTTTTTATATGATTGATATTGATTTAAAAGAAGGTTTTAATAGAATTGATATTGAAGCTTTAAATCAAGGAACATCTGGGCCTAATACTGCAGAATTTAGAGTTTTTGATGGTAATGGTAATTTACTGGCTTCTAATGAATGGAATATATTAACTGGTTATGTGGCAACTCTAGTTGTGACAAAAAATTGAATTTAAAAAGTAATCTTCTAATTTTACTATATTTGAAAACATAGTTTTTGAATACAATCGCTTTCCATGGTAAAAAAACTTTTAAAACTTGCAATTAAATTAATACTCCTAGCAATTATAATTTTTGGATTATTTTTTGCTGCTGTTTATTATGGTGTATTTGGGCATTTATTTACAGAACTTGAATTAAAAGATTTTAAAAATGAAACTTCTTCACTTGTTTTATCTGATAATGGAAGTATAATTGGAAAATATTATGCAAAAAATCGTACAAACATTGAATATAAACAATTACCAAAGTATGTGGTTAATGCATTAATTTCGACTGAAGATGCAAGGTATTTTGAGCATGAAGGAGTTGACTCCAGAAGTTTATTTCGTGTTTTATTCAAATCTATTTTATTACAACAAAAAAGTTCGGGAGGTGGTAGTACAATTACCCAACAATTAGCAAAGAATATGTATGGTCGTAATAATTATGGCCCTATAACAATGCCAGTTAATAAATTAAAAGAAGTTGTTTTAGCTCAAAGATTAGAGAAAATTTATAGTAAAGAAGATATACTTACTCTGTATTTAAATACGGTTCCTTTTGGCGAAAATGTATTAGGAATTGAAGCGGCTTCAAGAAGGTTTTTTAATAAAAGTGTTGTTGATATTAAAGTTGAAGAAGCTGCTGTATTGATCGGAATATTGAAAGCAAACACCTATTATAATCCAAGACTTTACCCTGATCATGCATTAATTCGTCGAAATGTTGTGTTAGATCAAATGGTTAAATATGATTATTTGGATAAAGAATTTGCTGAATCTAAAAAGAAATTGCCCTTAAAACTAGATTATGCCAATTTAGAATCAGAAGGGCCAGCAAATTATTTTTTGGTTCAAGTAAAGAAAGAAGCGAATAAAATTATAGATGAGATCAACAAAGTTTCTGATACTATTTATGATATCCGCAAAAGCGGATTGATAATTAAAACAACCTTGAACCTCAATTTGCAAAATTATGCTTTACAAGCCTATGAAAGTCACTTGGCTAAAATGCAAAGAAGAATTAGTAAACAATATAAAAGTGGGACAAGTAAAACTTTTTTAGCAAAATTAGTTAATAAAGAAATTGTTAGACTCAACTTAACAAAAGAAGCTGATGTTAAAAAGAAAAGAGAATTGTTCTCATGGAAAGGGTTTTATTCGGATTCAATTTCTGTTAGAGATAGTTTAAAACATGAATTAACATTATTACACGCTGGGTTTATAGCAATTGACCCTAATAATGGTGCTATTAAAACATGGATTGGTGGTATTGATTTTAGGACACAGCCATATGATCAAATTTTTGCTCAAAGACAAACGGCATCTGCATTTAAGCCTATTTTGTATGCAACAGCTTTACAATTAGGAGCAATGCCTTGCCAATATTTAGACAATGATAATTTGGTTTTAACCGATTTTGAAAATTGGCAACCTCAAAATTATGATCATAGTTTGGGAGGGAAGTATTCTATAGCTGCTTCATTAGCGAAGTCAATGAATATACCCACAGTAAATTTATTCTTACAAACTCCTTTTACAATTCTTGAAGATACATGGAAGAATTTAGGATTTTCACAAACTTTACCCCATGAACCTTCATCAGCATTGGGTGTCGCAACGGCGAGTTTATATGAAATGGTAATTGCATATTCAAGCTTTGCAAATGGAGGCAATAAAGTGGTACCTCAATTTATTTCGTCAATTAAAACAGCAGATGGAAAAGTTTTATATCAAAATAAGTTTTTAAAACCAAAAGAAAAGGTTTTTGATAAGCAAAGCACCGAATTATTAAATGCGATACTTCAAAAAGCGGTAAATGAAGGTACGGGTAGATCTATAAGAAATGTTTATGGTATAAAATTACCTTTAGCAGGAAAAACGGGAACTTCGCAAGATTATGCTGATGCCTGGTTTATAGGTTACAACCAAAATTTAGTAATTGCAACAAGAGTTGGAGCGTCATTACCTTCAATTCATTTTAATAATGGAGCCAATGGTGCAGGTGGTACTTTAGCGCTACCATTAGTGGCAAAAACATTACAAAAAGTTCAGAATAATAAAAAACTTAAAAAAAAATATTTCACGGATTTTACAGAGCTTTCTCTTGATTATGAAGAAGCATTGATTTGTGAAGATTACATAGAAGAATCCGAAATCGAAAAATTATTTGAAGGAATTTTTAAAAATAAAAATACAACATTTGAGAAAGCCTCTAAAAAAGCTTCTCGAAAAGCAAAGAGAAAAAATAAAAATTCGATATTTAAAAGAATTTTCGGTAAAAAAAAGGACTAATTATATTATTGTTTTCACCTAATCATTCAAACTTGATAATAGAGCAATTCCTCCAAACAAGAACATAAAACTAAACACTATTATTAAAACTAAAAGCATAATTAATAGACTTCCTTTTGACCAATTCTTTTTATGAATATTAGTATCATCGCTAAAAGCCCATACCAATAACATAATTAATCCAACTACGGGTAAACCTGAAATAAAAATAGTTAAAGCCCATTCTTTATAGCTTAATACCTGAGAGTTTTGAGTTGTTAGATTTTCCATTATTTTGTTTAAATTTAAAATTCATTAATAAAGGTAAGTGATCAGATGCTTGTTTAAAATCTGATAGTAATTTACCATCAATAAAAGTAATAAAATTTTTGTTATAAAAAATATAATCTAACCGCTGAGTAGGATCTTTTGAATTAAAAGTTTTTGGTTCAGCAATTTTACTATAAATAGCATTACCTGTATTTGATAAATTGAATAACAATTTTATAGATGCATTTTTAATTTCACCATCACTATTGAAGTCACCCAATAAAATGGTGGGATAAGTATCTTTATATTTATTATAGATTTCTATTATTTTTTTTGTTTGTTTTAGTCTTGTTTCTCTATGAAAAGCTTCTAAATGAACATTGATCAATACTAGTGTTTTCTCTTGAATTTTTAATTTTACAACCTGAGCTAACCTGTCAAGGTAAAATGCATCATAATAAAATGGGCTGGTTTTATTTCGTTCTAATTCAATTCTTTCTTGTTCAATGATTTTGTATTTACTTAGAATTGATTGTCCGGAAAGTATTCTTCCATAATGCATTGATATTGGAAATTCTGGAAAGGGTAAATATTTCTTATCCCAATTTATCGTCTGTCCAATATTGTTATATCCTAATTTTGCTATCTCATTTTGTTGATTAATATTGAACGATCTTTTTGCAGCAAAATCAATTTCTTGGAAAGCAATAAAATCAGCATTTATTTTTTTAAATTGATTCAATACAATTTTTAAGTTACTATCATAAAGTGATTTGGGTTTTTCTATAGCTAAATTATTGGTCATGCCACTTAAATAGCCAATATTGTAAGTGATAATACTAAAAGTTGAATCATTATCTTTAGCTGAAGAATAATCATTTATATAGGTTTTTGAATATTCATTTGGACTAAAATTTGGCGAAGATGCCCAAAAATAAAAGCCAACTAAAAAAATAACTAAGAGTAAAATACAAACAGATAATACCTTTATAAACTTATTCATAGTATGAGGGGGATTAGAATAAAAAAATAAATATAAGAAAATATTTTTAATAAATTAATCTTTGTATATTTGCAGCCCTAAAATAATAACATTAAAGTAGAGTTTATGAAAGGAGGTGCCAAACTATGTTAATCATACCAGTAAAAGATGGTGAAAATATAGACAGAGCGTTAAAACGTTTTAAAAGAAAATTTGACAGAACCAAAACTATGAGAACACTACGTGAGCGTAAACAGTTTACAAAACCAAGTGTAGTTAAACGTAAGCAAATTCAAAAAGCTCAATATGTTCAAGCAATAAGAACCGCTGAAGAAAAAGGTTAGTTCAATTAATTATTGAATTACACCTATTTTATAGATTAAAAAATCCTGCATTAGCAGGATTTTTTTTGTTAAAAATTTATTTTTTTATACTAATTTTCGTAACTTTGGGTAGAGTAGTATGAACCATGTGAATTTAACAAGCGTTGTTTGTTGAATTGAAAATTGAAGATAAATTTTGAGTATACTTCATTTTATAGATTATTTAAATTACGAAAAAAATTATTCACCTTATACAATTACGGCTTATAAAAAAGATTTAGAATCTTTTCAAATATTTTGTAATAAAAAGTATAATGAAAAGACTATTAGTAAGGTGCCTTATACTTTAATTAGAAGTTGGATAGTTGATTTGGTTGAAAGTGATATTTCAAATAGAACTATTAACAGAAAAGTTAGTTCTTTAAAATCTTACTACAACTATTTAGTAAAAACTAAACAAATAGGTCAAAATCCTTTACGTAAGCATCAATCATTAAAAGTATCAAAAAAAGTAAATGTTCCATTTTCTGAAAAAGAAATAGTAGAAGTGCTAAACACCTTTAAAAATGATAATGATTTTGAATCTGTTAGAAATAAATTAATAATTGAAATACTTTATTCAACAGGTATGAGAAGATCAGAATTAATAGGATTAAAAAATTCTTCTATTGATCTTTCTCAAAGTACTGTTAAAGTTATAGGAAAAAGAAATAAAGAAAGACAAATTCCGTTATTAAATTCATTGATAGGAACAATAAAAAAATACCAATTACTGAAGAGTGTTAATGGTTCAAACGTTGATAATTTTTTTATCACAAAAAAAGGAGACATGTTGTATCCTACACTTGTTTATAGAATAATAAATGAGTATTTTAGTAAAGTATCCTTAAAAATTAAAAAAAGCCCACATGTAATAAGACATTCTTTTGCAACTCATTTGTTAAATGAAGGGGCTGATTTAAATTCGGTTAAAGAATTACTCGGCCATGCAAGTTTGGCTTCAACGCAAGTGTACACACATAATAACTTAAAAGGATTAAAAAAAATGTATAACCATGCTCATCCACGGAGCAATAAAAACAATTGATTTATGAAAGTATCTGTGCAATCTGTTAATTTTAACATCGATAGTGATTTAGTAAAATATGCTGAAAAAAAAATTAATATTTTAGAAAAGTTTCACGATCAAATTTTAGGTGCAGAATTATTCTTAAAAGTACAAAAATCAAGTGAAAAGGAAAATAAAATTACAGAGATGAAAATTATTTTACCTGGTAATGATATTTTAGTAAAAAAACAATCTAAAACTTTTGAAGAAGGTATTAATATGTCGGTTGATTCTTTGAAGAGGCAATTAGTGAAACGTAAAGAAAAACTACGAGCATAACATAAAAAATAGTATAAAAAAGTTTTGTAGAACTAATAAAACTTTTTACATTTGCAAACCGTTAGAAAAAGCGGTTTGTTTTTTTGTGCGAAAATCTGAAATATATTATAAGTTATTATATAATATTTTTTAGAAATTTTTAACCAAAAAGCCGATGTAGCTCAGCTGGCTAGAGCAGCTGATTTGTAATCAGCAGGTCGTGGGTTCGAGTCCCTCCATCGGCTCAGATCTTTGAAAAAAATATAAATATTGAGGGGGAGATACTCAAGCGGCCAACGAGGACAGACTGTAACTCTGTTGGGAAACCTTCGCAGGTTCGAATCCTGCTCTCCCCACATATGTTTATAGAAGATAAAAAAAAATATTAAAAGCGGGAGTAGCTCAGTTGGTAGAGCTTCAGCCTTCCAAGCTGATTGTCGCCGGTTCGAGCCCGGTCTCCCGCTCAATATTTTACAACATAAAGTTGATAAATGATAAGAAGTGATGTTGTAAAAAGGGTAAAACCAAATCCCAAGTGAATTGAACTTGAGCAAAAATGAAAATGATGAGGAGTCCGGTTACCAAAAATATATAAGCCGGTGTAGCTCAGGGGTAGAGCGTTTCCTTGGTAAGGAAGAGGTCACGGGTTCAAATCCCGTCATTGGCTCTGATAAAAAGCTTCAATAAATAACGAATTTAAACACAATTAATATAACTAAGATTAAAATTTAACAATCATGGCAAAAGAACATTTTGACCGCTCCAAACCACATTTAAACATTGGTACGATTGGTCACGTAGATCACGGTAAAACAACTTTAACTGCTGCCATTACAAAAGTGTTAGCAGAAAAAGGTCTTTCTGAAGTAGTTAATTTCGATCAAATCGATAATGCTCCAGAAGAAAAAGAAAGAGGTATAACAATTAATACTGCGCATGTTGAATATTCAACAGCAAATCGTCATTATGCACACGTTGACTGTCCTGGTCACGCGGATTATGTAAAAAACATGGTTACTGGTGCTGCCCAAATGGACGGTGCTATTTTGGTTGTAGCTGCAACTGATGGACCAATGCCACAAACACGTGAGCACATTTTATTAGGTCGTCAAGTAGGTATTCCAAGAATGGTTGTGTTTATGAATAAAGTAGACATGGTTGATGATGAGGAATTATTGGAATTGGTTGACATGGAAATTAGAGAGTTATTGACTTTCTATGAATATGATGGTGATAATGGTCCTGTAATTCAAGGTTCTGCATTAGGTGCACTGAATGGTGAAGAAAAATGGACTAATACTATTATGGAATTAATGGATGCTGTTGATACATGGATTGAATTACCAAAAAGAGATATTGATAAGGATTTCTTAATGCCTGTTGAAGATGTATTCTCAATAACTGGTCGTGGTACTGTTGCTACTGGTCGTATTGAAATGGGTGTTGCTAATACTGGTGACTCTGTTGATATTATTGGTATGGGTGCTGAAAAATTAACTTCTACAGTTACCGGAGTTGAAATGTTTCGTAAAATTTTAGATAGAGGTGAAGCTGGTGATAATGTTGGTATTTTATTAAGAGGTATTGATAAAGAACAAATTTCAAGAGGTATGGTAATCTGTAAACCTGGTTCAATTAAACCTCACGCTAAATTCAAAGCAGAGATTTATGTTTTGAAAAAAGAAGAAGGTGGTCGTCATACTCCATTTCATAAAAATTACCGTCCTCAGTTCTATGTAAGAACAACAGACGTAACAGGTACTATTAATTTACCTGATGGAGTTGAAATGGTAATGCCAGGTGATAACTTAACAATTACTGTTGATTTATTACAACCAATTGCATTGAACTTAGGTCTTCGTTTTGCTATTCGTGAAGGTGGTAGAACTGTAGGAGCTGGTCAAGTTACTGAAATTCTAGACTGATTAATATAGTTTAGTCAACAAGAATAATTTTTGAATATCAGGTGCTTCTTTCAAGAGGCACCTTATATTCTTTTAAATAGAATGTTTTTTATTGAAAAAACAGGATATTAATTTAGCAGAAAAATAAGTAATAGATTAATTAATGTTTCTGCCAAATACGGGTGTAGCTCAGTTGGTAGAGCACTGGTCTCCAAAACCAGGTGTCGGGAGTTCGAGCCTCTCCACCCGTGCGTAAAACAAAATAACAATGGGTATAGTAAATTATATTAAAGAATCATTTGTAGAACTAAAGAATAATGTTACTTGGATGCCTAGAGAGGAAGCTCAGAAAAATACTGTATTAGTTGCAGTGTTTACAATAATTTTCGCTGTAGCTGTATTTTTAGTAGATAAGTTTTTTCAAATGGGATTAGAGAAATATTTTAATATTTTTAATTAATATAAAGATGTCAGATTCTTCTGTAATGAAATGGTATGCTGTAAGGGCAATTGGTGGACAAGAAAATAAAGTGAAAACTTATATCGAAAATGAAATTTCTCGATTGGGTTTATCTGATTTTGTTAACCAAGTTTTAGTGCCAACCGAAAAAGTAATTCAAATTCGTAATGGTAAAAAGTATCATAAAGAAAAAGTTTACTTTCCTGGTTATATTATGGTAGAAGCAAATTTAAGTGGTGAGGTACCTCACGTTATTAAATCTGTTACTGGTGTAATTGGATTTTTAGGTGAAACAAAAGGAGGAGATCCTGTGCCATTGAGAAAATCTGAAGTAAATAGAATGTTAGGTACAGTTGATGAATTAGCTGTTCAAAATGAAAATGTAGCAATACCTTTTGTTAAGGGTGAAACCGTAAAAGTTATTGATGGTCCGTTTAACGGATTTGATGGTGTGATAGAAAAAATAAACGAAGAAAAGCGTAAACTTGAAGTTATGGTTAAAATCTTTGGAAGAAAAACTCCATTGGAATTAAACTATATGCAAGTTGAAAAAATCTCATAAATGTTACGAGAATTTGGTTAATACATTAGCTTCCAATTAATGTGTTTTCTTAATTAAAGTTTTAAAAAATGGCAAAAGAAATTAGTAAGGTAGTAAAATTACAAGTTCGTGGAGGTGCAGCAAATCCTTCACCACCTGTAGGACCAGCATTGGGTGCTGCCGGAGTTAATATTATGGAGTTCTGTAAGCAATTTAATGCCAGAACTCAAGATAAAGCTGGAAAAGTTTTACCTGTTGTAATTAATGTTTACAAAGATAAATCATTCGACTTTGTTGTTAAAACTCCACCAGCGGCAGTCCAATTATTAGAGGCGGCCAAAGTTAAAAAAGGATCGGGAGAACCTAATCGTAAAAAAGTAGCAACAGTTACTTGGGATCAGGTGAGAAAAATTGCAGAAGATAAAATGGTTGATTTAAACGCATTTCAAGTTGAATCGGCTATGTTAATGGTTGCAGGAACTGCTAGGTCTATGGGGATTAAAGTAAAAGGAAAAGCTCCTGTTAAAACAGCGTAAAGAAGATGGCAAAACTTACAAAGAAACAAAAAGAAGCATATTCTAAAATTGATGCAAGTAATGCATATAATTTATTAGAAGCATCTACTTTATTAAAAGATATCACCAACGTGAAATTTGATGCAAGTGTTGATCTTGCAGTGCGTTTAGGTGTTGATCCGCGTAAAGCTAACCAAATGGTTAGAGGTGTAGTTACCTTACCGCATGGTACTGGTAAAGATGTTAAAGTATTAGCTTTAGTTACTCCAGATAAAGAGGCGGATGCAAAAGAAGCTGGTGCTGATTATGTAGGATTAGATGAATACCTTCAAAAAATTAAAGGAGGATGGACAGACGTTGATGTCATAGTTACAATGCCAAGTGTGATGGGTAAATTAGGACCTTTAGGTAGAGTTTTAGGACCAAGAGGATTAATGCCTAACCCAAAAACAGGTACCGTAACAATGGACATTGCAAAAGCGGTTAAAGATGTAAAAGGTGGTAAAATCGACTTTAAAGTTGATAAAACAGGAATTATTCATACAGCAATTGGTAAAGTATCTTTTGATGCTGATAAGATTGCAGATAATGCAAATGAAATTATTCAAACACTATTAAAATTAAAACCGGCAACTGTAAAAGGTACTTATGTTAAAAGTATTTATTTATCTAGTACGATGAGTCCTAGTGTAGAAATAGATGCTAAATCAGTAGGCGCAAGTTAAAATATTTGAATTATGACTAGAGAAGAAAAATCACAAGTAATTAAAGATTTAACTGGCAAATTAACTGATAATAATATTATCTATTTAGCAGATATTTCTGGCTTAAATGCTATGGATACTTCAAATTTACGTAGAGCTTGTTTTAAGGCAAACGTTAATTTGGCAGTTGTAAAAAACTCGTTGCTTTCTAAAGCAATGGAAAATTCGGATAAAGATTTTGGAGAATTACCAACTACTTTAAAAGGTAATACTTCAATTATGGTCTCAGAAACTGGTAATGCACCAGCTAAAGTGATCAAGGCATTCCGTAAAGGTAAAGATAAACCTATTCTAAAAGGAGCTTATATTGAAGAAGCTATTTATGTTGGTGATGACCAATTAAATACTTTAGTAAATATCAAATCTAAAGAAGAAGTTATAGGAGATATTATTGGATTATTACAATCACCTGCTAAAAATGTTATTTCAGCATTAAAATCAGGAGGAAGTAATTTATCTGGAATATTGAAAACTTTATCTGAAAAATAATAAACACACACTAATAAACTAAATAATAAAAATTTAAACAATAGAAAAATGGCAGAGTTAAAAGATTTCGCAGAACAATTAGTTAACTTAACTGTAAAAGAAGTTAATGAATTAGCAAATATTTTAAAAGAAGAATACGGTATTGAGCCAGCAGCAGCAGCAGTAGCAGCTGGACCAGCAGCAGGTGGAGAAGAAGCAGCAGAAGAAAAATCAGAATTTGATGTAATTCTTAAAGCAGCAGGCTCTTCAAAATTAGCCGTAGTTAAATTAGTTAAAGAATTAACTGGTTTAGGATTAAAAGAAGCTAAAGGAATTGTTGATAGTGCACCAGCACCTATCAAAGAAGGTATTGCTAAAGATGAGGCTGAAGGTCTTAAAAAATCTTTAGAAGAAGCTGGAGCTGAAGTAGAGCTTAAGTAATTAGCTTTTAAGCTAAATAACTAAGGTTTAGGTCTATGGGGTACAACCACTTAGACCTAAACCATTTTGCATATATATTCGTTCTTATAATTTAAATTTAAATTTTTCTCCATTGGCAACGAAACAAAAAACCCAAAGAGTAAACTTTGCATCAGCTAAATTGATTACTGATTATCCAGACTTTTTGGATATTCAAATAAAATCATTCCAAGATTTTATTCAATTAGAAACCAAATCTGATGAAAGAAGTGATGAAGGATTGTATAAAACCTTCCTAGAAAATTTTCCAATTACAGATACCAGAAACAATTTTGTTTTAGAATTTTTAGATTATTTTATTGACCCACCAAGATATTCAATATTAGAATGTATTGAAAGAGGGTTAACATATAGTGTTCCTCTAAAAGCACGTTTAAAATTATATTGTACTGATCCTGAACATGAAGATTTTGAAACCATAGTTCAAGATGTTTATTTAGGTGTTATACCTTATATGACACATAGCGGTACTTTTGTAATTAACGGGGCTGAACGTGTTGTAGTATCACAATTACACAGATCACCAGGTGTATTTTTTGGTCAATCATTTCATGCAAATGGTACCAAATTATACTCGGCAAGAGTTATTCCTTTTAAAGGATCTTGGATTGAATTTGCTACCGATATAAATCAAGTAATGTATGCTTATATCGATAGAAAGAAAAAATTACCAGTTACTACACTTTTTAGAGCTATTGGTTATGAAAGAGATAAAGATATTTTAGAAATATTTGATCTTGCCGAAGAAGTAAAAGTATCAAAAAGTGGACTGAAAAAAGTATTAGAAAGAAAATTAGCCGCAAGAGTTTTAAAATCTTGGTTTGAAGATTTTGTTGATGAAGATACGGGTGAAGTAGTTTCTATAGAACGTAATGAAATAATTCTTGACAGAGATACTGTTTTAGAAAAAGAGCATATTGATGAGATTATTGAATCTGGTG
>DAOVTF010000083.1 GCA_030633225.1 Flavobacteriaceae bacterium | reverse complement strand
GTAAAAGTAGTTATTATCGGTCAAGATCCTTACCATGGTGTAAATCAAGCCAATGGATTGTGTTTTTCTGTTCATGACGGAATTAAACATCCTCCATCTTTGATTAATATTTTCAAAGAGTTAGAGTCGGATATTAATAAAGCCTACCCGTCAAGCGGAAATTTAGAATCTTGGGCAGATCAAGGAGTTTTATTATTGAATGCTACTTTAACTGTGAGAGAAAGTGAGGCAGGTTCTCATCAAAAACAAGGTTGGGAAACATTTACTGATACTGTGATTGAAAAAATATCAGAGCAAAAGGAGCATGTTGTATTTTTACTCTGGGGAGGATTTGCAAAAAAGAAAGGTGCAAAAATAGATGTGTCAAAACATTGTGTATTAACAGCAGGACATCCTTCACCACTAAGTGCTAATAGAGGTTATTGGTTTAAAAATAAACACTTTAGTAAAACAAATTTTTACTTAAAAAGTATAAATAGATCTGAAATAATTTGGTAATTATAAATTAAATGAAACACCTATTAGTGGTCCAAAAGTTTTAATATTGGTCTTAATTTTATCTTCGCCTTCACCACTTTCAGTTTTATCCGTAAAGGTTTTGTAACCAGCAGTTACAGTTAGTAAATCAGAAACTTTAAAAGTGTTTACAAAAGAAAGGTCCCAATACAAAGTTGAAGAATTACCAATACCAAATCCACCAATATTTGCAGAAAGTCCTAACAGTACAGATTTGCTTAAAATAATTCTAAAATTGGTTCCTACAACCAAGTCAACATATTCAAGTTTTTCATTAATATTAATTGGGAAATTTGGAAGATCTATATTTGAATCTAAATCAACATCTACATTAACATCATTAAACCAGTAAATGGCTCCAATGGTAGCTTCCATAGTCCAGCCACGAATAATATTATCACCAAAATCAATTTTATCAATAAGAGTGTAGCCTAATTTCGTATCTAAAATAATTTGATCTATAGCAAAATCAATTAGCAAAGGACCTTCTACAACTTCATCTCCTAGTTTTGCATAAGTAAGATTGGTACTCAAGCTCCATTTTTTATATTTAGCTTGCGCAAACATTTGAAATCCAAAATTTGTCAAAGATGTAAGATCATTAAAAGACTGTCTTATTTTATCACTACCAACATCAGTAGCTGTTCCGGCTAACCATGCATACGGCGCGAGTTTAAATGTCCAGTCTTTTCTCTTTTCTTTGTCAATAAATTCAGTTTCGGCTGTTCCTGTTTCCTTATCTTCATCTTTTTCTTGAGAAAAGATTGTGGATAAATTAAAAATGAATGTAATTATTAAAAGATATTTAACGATACTAGTTTTCATAATTTAAGTTATTAATTTTTCTGTTTGTATTTCATTATTAAAAGATCACCAATTTCAATTACAGTATCATCATTATTCCGGTTTGAAAAAAGCACTATACTTAATTTTTGACTTGGTATTTTAATCACATAATTCGTAAAACCTTTAGTATGACCAGAATGGCTAATAATTTTAGTTTCTCCATCAAATTTGATACGCCACCCATAGCCATAATCCCATTCAGATTTTGGGTTTTTTGATTGAATTTTATAGGCTTTAGATTTTAATTTGGAAGATATTAATGTATTATTTTCAAGTGCCTGATCCCATTTAAAATAATCATTAATTGAAGTGTAAATACCACCATCTCCTTGAACAGAACTTGTCATGCTTTGGTCACTAAAAGCAATTGAATCTTTTGACATAGAATATCCAAAAGCCCTGTTTTTTATTTTAGAATCTTTTGTGTACACTACAGAATTATCCATTTTTAAAGGTTTAAAAACTTCAGTCTCAATATATTCCTTATAAGTTTTTTTTGATTTTTTTTCAACGACCTGAGATAATATTGCATAAGCCGAATTGCTGTAATCATAATTGCTTCCAGGATGAAATTTAGTAGAATCTTGCTGTTTCATTAATAGTAAAACTTCATCATCTAAAATTGGATCAATTCGATTATCATTCATTAAATTTTCATAATCTAAAAGACCCGATGTATGGCTGAGTAAATGTTGTATTGTAATATCTTTTCCGTATTCTGGAAAGTCATCATAAACATCTGTTAAAGTGGTAGAAAAGGTGAGTTTTTTTTCTTCTATCAGCATTAAAATTGCTAAAGCAGTAAATTGTTTTGTAACAGAAGCCAGGCGGTAGTTTGTATTATTATTAGATTTTTGTTTCTTATTCAAATTTACCAATCCATAATTATTATTCTCTATGATCTTTCCATTTTTAATAACCATATAGCTCATTCCAGGTTTATTGATTGAAAATTTTGAAAACAAAGAATCAAGCTGAGTTTGATTTATATTATTTTGAGAAGTAACAATAGAAGAACTATAAAGAAAAAGCAGAAAAATATTAAAGAAAATGTTTTTGAACATTGTTTTATAAAACCTACAAGGTCTTTAAGACCTTGTAGGTTGATTTTATGTTATGCTTTAGTAGGAATATTTTTTAATATTTCTAATAAATATTTCCAGAATTTTTGAGCAGATTTGATGTTTGCTCTTTCATCTGGTGAGTGCGCTCCTTTAATCGTTGGGCCAAATGAGATCATATCCATATCAGGATAATTAGTTCCTAATATGCCACATTCGAGTCCTGCATGACAAGCAACAACATCTGCTTTTTTATCAAAAATACTTTCGTATAAATTTTCCATTACACCTAAAATTGGTGAATTAGCATTTGGTTGCCAACCTGGATAAGATCCAGAAAAATCTACTTTAAAACCTTCTTTTTCAAAAGCAGATTTTAATAAATTAGCCACTTCCATTTTGGTTTCATCAACCGAAGATCTGGTTAAACAATCTATTTGAATTGTTCCGTTATTAACAGTTACCTTGGCTACATTATTAGAAGCTTCTACCAAATCTTCCATTTCTTCACTCATTTTATAAACTCCATTATGTGCATTTTTAATGGCTGTAAATAATTGAGATTGAACTTCTTTATTCATTACCTTATTTGGGCAATCAATAGGCTCCACACTAAATTCTAAATTACTTTCAATTTCAGAGAATTCTTTTTTAATAGTATTAGAGATTTCTTGTGATTTTGCAATTAATTTACCAGCATTCTCTGTTGATGCTATTACAGTAGCAAAACTTTCTCTAGGAATTGCATTGCGTAAACTTCCTCCTTTTATTTCAGTAATTTGAATCAAATCTTTCACAGCCATTAATACACGATTCATAATTTTATTGGCATTACCAAATCCTCTATGAATATCCATGCCTGAATGCCCACCTTTTAATCCTTTAACAGAAATTTGAAAAGCTTTACAATTACCATTGGTATTTACTTCCTCGTAGTTTTTTGTTGCAGTTACATCAATTCCTCCTGCACATCCAATATCAATCTCATCATCTTCTTCCGTATCTAAATTCAATAAAATTTCACCATCTAAATAACCTCCTTGTAAACCCATAGCGCCAGTCATTCCGGTCTCTTCATCAATAGTGAATAAGGCTTCAATTGCCGGATGCGGAATATCATTAGATTCTAAAATGCTCATAATTGCAGCGACACCTAATCCATTATCAGCTCCTAAGGTTGTACCATCAGCTTTTACCCAATCGCCATCAATTATCATTTTAATTCCCTCTTTATCAAAATCGAAAGTAGTATCAGAATTTTTTTGATGTACCATATCTAAATGAGATTGTAAAACGATGGTTTTACGATTTTCCATACCCGCTGTTGCAGGTTTTTTAATGATAACATTTTGAATTGGATCAACAATTGTTTCTAACCCTAATTTTTTACCAAATTCAACCATAAAGGCTATTACTCTTTCTTCTTTTTTTGATCCACGAGGAACAGCATTAAGATCGGAAAAATTATTCCATAATGCTTTGGGTTCTAGGTTTCTTATATCTTGATTCATGTTGTTTTATTTTATTTAAAATGTTAGTTTAATTCAAAGTTACTAAAAACTAGTGCAAGTAAAAAGTATACGACGGATACTTAATTTATTATTTTACTATAAATTTCGACTTTACTATAAGGGGAGCACAGCAAAATATAGTTTCATCTGGCTAAAATTCAATTACCATATCTTTTAAAGGTTTTCTAACCTTTTTCATTCCACTCATGATATCATCTTCGGCTCTTATACCAATAGGTAGCATTAATACTGATTTTAAATTCTTTTCTTTTAAATTTAATATTTCATCAATTTTTTTAGGAATAAACCCTTCCATTGGACAAGAATCAATTCCTTCTATAGCACAAACAGTCATTAAGTTGCCTAGAACGATGTAAGTTTGGTAAACTGAAGATCTTTCAATACTTTCAGCAGTCATACCACCATACATATCTTTTAGTTGTTTTCGAAATGTTCCTACAATATCTTCAGTAGTACCTCTTACTTTTTTTTCGTAATCGAAATAATTATCAATGGATTTCTCATTTATAACAGTGTCGATGCATAATACTAACAGGTGCGAACATGTTTTCACTTGGTCCTGATAGTATGAATGATGAAAAATTTTATCTTTTAATTCCTGATCATTTATTACAATCATTTTTATTGGTTGTAATCCAAATGAAGTTGGAGTTAAATTAAAAGCATTTTTTAAAGTGTCAATTTGTGATTCAGATAGTTTTTTATCAGAATCAAATTTTTTACAGGCATACCGCCATTCTAAGCTTTGTAATGTATTCATATTTCAAATATTGGATTTAGAAGTGATACAAAACACACACCCCTTAATCCCCTCCTGCCTACCGCAGGCAGGCTCAAGAGGGGAGGTTTAACTTAATGATTGCATATTTACAAATTTATGATAGAATTCTTTATTCGTTAAAAGATCTTCATGAGTCCCTTGCTCAACAATTTCACCTTTTTGTAATACAACTATTATATCAGCTTTTTGAATTGTAGAAAGTCTGTGTGCAATTACAATCGACGTTCTATTTTCCATCATTTTTTCTAATGCTTTTTGTACCAACTGTTCTGACTCGGTATCTAAAGCAGATGTGGCTTCATCTAAGATCATAATTGGAGGATTTTTCAGAACAGCTCGAGCAATTGATAATCTTTGTCTTTGTCCGCCCGATAATGTTCCTCCACTATCACCAATATTGGAATCATAACCATGCGGAAGTTCTATTATAAACTCATGTGCATTGGCAATTTTTGCAGCTGCAATAACATCATCATCAGTTGCATTTTCAACACCTAAAGTTATATTGTTTCTAACAGTATCATGAAACAAAATAGATTCTTGCGTAACCAAGCCCATAAGATCTCGTAAAGACTCTTTTTTGATATCTTTTATATTGATGTTATCAATTAGTATTTTCCCTTTATTTACATCGTAAAATCTTGGTATTAAGTTTGCTAATGTTGATTTTCCACTTCCAGATTGCCCGACTAAAGCGACTGTTTTTCCTTTAGGTACAGTTAGTGAGAAATCTTTTAAAACATAGTCGTCTTTATATTTAAATGAGATATTCTTTAATTCAATATCTTTCTCAAAAGTGTCTTTATCAATAGCATTTGGTTTGTCAGTAATGGTATTTTCTGTTTCTAGTATTGCCATAATCCTCTCAGCAGAAGCATTACCTTTTTGAACACTAAAAATGGCTTTAGAAATGGCTTTTATAGGATTTAATATCAAGTAAAACAAACCTATAAAACCTAGAAATTCTTGAGGTTTCATATTGTCTTCACCACTTAAAACTAATCTTCCACCAAACCAAAGTATCAAAATGATTGTTGCTGATCCCAGAAACTCACTCATTGGTGAGGCTAAATTTTTTCGATGCAGAACACTGTTCATTAATCTTTCAAATCTACTTGTTGAAACCTCGAATTTACTTTCCATTTTATCTTCGGCAGTAAAACTTTTGATAACCTTTAAACCTCCTAAAGTTTCTTCAATAAATGATAAAAAATTACCTGTTTCTTGTTGTGCTAATAATGACTTAGCTTTTAATTTTTTACTCACACTTGAAATAATAATACCAGAAACTGGTAATAAAATAAAAGCAAATAAAGTTAATTTTGCACTTATGGCAAACATTGATATTAACGTAAAAATAATGGTAAGAGGTTCTCTTACAATTGCTTCTAATGAATTTAGAAATGATGTTTCAACTTCTTGAACATCGCTAGTCATTCTAGCAATGGTATCTCCTTTTTTCTTTTCAGAAAAAAATGAAATTGGTAATTCAAGTACTTTGTGGTATAAACTATCACGTAAGTCTTTTACAACTCCATTTCTTAAAAATGCCAATACGAAAAGAGCTAGGTAACGAAACAAATTCTTTAGAAAAAAAAGCAAAAAACTAATGATACAAATAAATAATAGAGCTTTTTCAACACCACCAGATTCCATCATACTGGTTACATAATAACTCAAACTACTTTGCACATAATCATAAATGCCTTTAGTGTCTGTAAGTACCGGTTTTTGGGTTACTTTTTCTTCGCTTCCAAATAATATACCAAGTACTGGAATAAATGCTAAAACTGATAAAACGTTAAAAATGGCATAGAGAATATTAAAAATAATATTTAGCCAAGCGTATTTGGTATATGGCTTAGCAAAAAGAAGTATTTTTTTAAAGTAGTTCATAAATAATATAAATGGATTCTTTTATAAAATTCTTTGATTCCCTCTTAAAATAGAAATTCTATAATTTTAATTCTTCAATAATGTTTTTAATCTTTTTGTCTAATTTATTATCAACATTTTCAATATCATTTATATCTTTTAATGGAGAATTAACACTGAAGTAAAATTTTATTTTAGGTTCAGTTCCACTTGGTCGAGCAGCTAATTTTGTTCCATTTTCTGTTTCATAAATCAGTACATTTGATTTAGGAAGATTAATATTTGATTCTTCGTTGGTTAATAAATTTTTACAAATAGATTTTTGGTAGTCAAATAGATACTTTACTTTTTCACCTGCAATTTCAGTTAGAGGTTTGTTGCGCATATCTGTCATCATTTGTGCAATCTCCTTTGCGCCTTCAATACCTTTTTTAACAACTGAAATTAAATGCTCTTTATAAAAATCATGTTTTTTATATAGTTCGATCAATTCCAAGTAAACCGATGTTCCTTTATTTTTTGCTTGAGCAGCAATTTCGCAGGCTAGTAAAGTGGAAGAAACAGCATCTTTATCTCTTACAAAATCACCTACCATAAAACCAAAACTCTCTTCACCACCACCAATAAATTCTTGCTTGCCTTCTGCTTCACGAATCATTTTGGCAATCCATTTGAAACCCGTTAATCCAACTTTGGTTTCAACGCCGTAACTTGTAGCAATTTTATTAATCAAAGGTGTTGAAACTATGGTAGAACCAATAAATTGATTTCCATTTATTCTACCTTCTTCTTTCCATTTTTTTATTAGAAAATTACTTAAAATCGCAAAGGTTTGATTACCATTTAGTAATACCATATCATCATTAAGATCTCTAACTGCAATTCCTAATCTATCGCCATCAGGATCAGTGCCAATTACAATATCGGCATCAATTTTCTCTGCCAATTCTGTTGCCATTTTTAAGGCAGCCGGTTCTTCAGGGTTTGGAGATTCTACCGTTGGAAAATCACCATTTGGCACTCGTTGTTCTTCAACAATATGAACATCAGTATATCCTGCCTGAATAAAAGTTTCTGGCATAATAGTAATAGAAGTTCCGTGTAAAGAGGTGAATACAATTTTTAAGTTTTCACGATTTTTAGTCGATTCTGAAATAGAATTTTTTACTGCTGCTTTTGTAAATTTATCATCTATTTCTT
>DAOVTF010000188.1 GCA_030633225.1 Flavobacteriaceae bacterium | reverse complement strand
TTACCATGAGAACCACCAATAACAACTCTTGTTTTGTTTTTGGCATGCTCGTATAAAAACTCAGGATAAGAATAAATTTTCAAACCTATATCTTGTGCTTTAATCAATTCAGGATTATCAGCTTTTGCATGCATTCCTAAAACAATGGCATCTATATTTGAGTTAATATTATTAGTAAACCACCCAATTTCTTTTGGCAGTAATCCTTTTGCTTTTAAGCGTGATTTAGATGGTTCAAAAATGGCATCATCGCTTCCGGTAATAGTGTCACCTTTTGCATGTAAAGCTAACGCCAAATTATGCATGGCACTTCCGCCAATAGATATAAAATGTATGTTCATTTATTATATATTTCTATTTTATAGAAAATGTTTTAAGTTTTAATAATTATAACTAATTCAACTTAAAACTCAGTTTATGTTGAGTTAATTCTTCAATTAACTCGTTACTAATTTCAATTTTGTTTGATCTACTTGGCATGGATAATTTAATTTTTTCTTCCATATCATAAACCGTAAAATTCAGCCCTTGTTTGCCTTTATGTTTTTTTAATACTGTATTAATCGAATCAATTTCTTTATTATTCACGGAATTGATATCTAATTGTATTGTGATTTTTTTAGCCATTTTACTCAAAACATCTTGCAATTGCTGAATATTTGTAATTTGAACTCTAATATCTCCATTTTGCCAAAGTCTTTTCAGCATTGTTTTGATATACAAAAATGTATTTGGTATTAAAAAATGTCTGAATTTTAAGTAATCTTCATTAAATAATCTAAACTCATAGGCATCACTATAATCTTCAAAGGTAAACATACCCCAAGGTTTTCCGTTCTTACTTATTCTATGTTGCACATCAGTAATAATTCCTGCAAAGGTTAATTCTTTTCCTTCTAATTTATTAATATCTTGCAATATATCTAGTTTCGCATTACAAAAATATTTAATCTCGGTTTTATAATCATCTAAAGGATGTCCGGAAATATAGATTCCTATCACTTCTTTTTCTTTTGATAACTTTTCCATCACATTCCATGGTTCACAAGATGGAATTATTGGCTCATCAAATTGAACATCAGATGCTTCACCAAATAATGAAACTTGAGCAGAATTTTTACTTTCCTGAAATTTACTACCATATTTAATAGCCTTTTCAATAAAAGTTGATCCTTTCTCATCTAATGCATAATATTGCTCACGTATTGTATCCGTAAATGAATCAAATCCACCAGCTAAAACCAAACCATCAAATGATTTTTTATTGGCAGATCTTAAATCTACACGTTTTGTAACATCAAAAATTGATTTATAGTTTCCATTATCTTTTCTTTCACTGACAATTGCTTTAACGGCATTCGCTCCAACCCCTTTAATAGCTCCCATTCCAAATCTAATAGCCCCACTTTTATTTACTGAGAATTTATAAAAAGATTCATTAATATCAGGACCCAAGACTTCTATACCGGCACGTTTACATTCTTCCATAAAAAATGAAACTTGCTTGATGTCATTCATATTATTACTCAAAACCGAGGCCATATATTCTGCGGGATAATGGGCTTTCAAATAGGCTGTTTGATAAGCTATAAATGCGTAACAAGTGGAATGAGATTTATTAAATGCATAAGCAGCAAATGCCTCCCAATCTTTCCAAATTTTTTCTAAAATTTCTTCTGGGTGATTATTCTTTTTTCCACCTTCAATAAATTTAGGCTTTAACTTTTCTAGTAAAGAGAAAATCTTCTTACCCATTGCCTTTCTCAATAAATCTGCTTCACCTTTTGTAAATCCAGCTATTTTTTGCGACAATAACATTACCTGTTCTTGATAAACCGTTATACCATAGGTTTCTTCAAGATATTCTTCCATCTCCGGTAGATCGTATTCAATATCTTCTCTCCCATGTTTTCGATCAATAAATGAAGGAATATATTCCATTGGACCTGGCCTATACAAAGCATTCATTGCAATCAAATCGGCAAATTCTGTTGGCTTAAGACCTTTTAAATGCTTTTGCATTCCCAGAGATTCATATTGAAAAATTCCAACCGTTTCACCTTTTTGAAATAATTCATATGTATTTTTATCATCAAGCGGAAAATCATCTGGTATTAATTCCTTTCCATGTAAAGCTTTAACAATTTTAACCGTATCTTTTATTAAAGTTAAAGTTTTTAAACCTAGAAAATCCATTTTTAACAATCCGGCATCTTCCACTACCCCATTATCAAATTGGGTAACATACATATCAGTGCCTTTAGCGGTTGCCACCGGAATTAAATTGGTAATATCTTCAGGGGTAATTATAACTCCACATGCGTGTGTACCTGTATTTCTAACCGATCCTTCTAATGCTCGAGCCTTATTAATAGTATCGGCTTCAATACCATCACCTTCGGCAACGGTTATTAACTCCTTGACATTTTCTAATTCTTCACTTCGTAGTCCCTTTACTTTTGAAATACTTTTTTCATCACTACCAAAAATATTTTTTAATTTAATTCCCGGTATCAATTTAGCCAACCTATCAGCTTCATGTAGAGGTAAATCTAAAACTCTGGCAGTATCTCTTACAGACGATTTTGCTGCCATAGTACCGTAAGTGATAATTTGAGCAACTTGATTTGCACCATATTTATCAATTACATAATCAATTACTTTTTGCCTTCCTTCATCATCAAAATCAATATCAATATCGGGTAATGAAACTCTGTCAGGATTTAAAAAACGCTCAAAAAGTAAGTTGTATTTAATGGGGTCAATATTTGTAATTTCAAGGCAATAAGCCACAGCAGAGCCAGCAGCCGACCCCCGACCTGGACCCACAGAAACTTTCATTTTTCTAGCCTCTTTTATAAAATCTTCTACAATTAAGAAATATCCCGGATATCCTGTGTTCTCAATAATCATCAATTCAAAATCTAACCGTTCTTGAGTTTCTTTGGATAATTTTGGGTAACGTTTTTTTGCTCCCTCGAAAGTTAAATATCTTAAATATGCATTTTCTCCTCTTTTACCTCCATCTTTTTCATCTTCTATATTATTAAATTGCTTAGGCAGAATAAATTTTGGTAAGAGAACATCTCTTGCAAGTTGATATATTTCAATTTTATCAACAATCTCCTGAATATTAATTATAGATTCAGGAATATGCTGAAAGAGTTCTTTCATTTCATCCTGAGATTTAAAATAATACTCGTCATTGGGCAAACCATACCTAAAACCTCTACCTCGACCAATAGGAGTATCTTTTTTTTCACCATCTTTTACACAAAGTAAAATATCATGAGCTTCTGAATCTTCTTTATTTAAATAAAAAGTATTATTTGTTGCAATTACTTTTACCTCATGCTTTTTTGAAAAATTGAGTATTACTTCATTTACATGCTGCTCATTTTCTTGCTGATGGTCATTTAACTCTAAATAAAAATCATCTCTAAATTCTTCTTTCCACCAAAGCAAAGCATCTTCTGCCTGCTTTTCGCCAATATTCAAAATTTTACTTGGAATTTCTCCATACATATTACCGCTCAAAACAATAATATCTTCCATATATTGTTTTACCACATTTTTGTCAATTCTAGGCACATAATAAAACCCATCTATATATGCTATAGAAGCCATTTTTGCCAAATTGTGATAACCATTTTTATTCTTAGCCAACATAACAATTTGATAACCATTGTCTCTAGAAGATCTGTCCAGATGATTTTCACAAATATTAAATTCACAACCTACAATAGGAATTATAGGATTTTCAGCATCTTTATTATAATTTAAAACCTCTTTTACAAAAATAAATGCGCCCATCATGCTACCAGTATCAGTTAAAGCAACTGCTGGCATATTGTTTTTAACTGCTGCCTGTACTAAATTAGCAACACTTGATGTAGATTGTAAAATGGAATATTGGGAATGATTATGTAAATGAGAAAATTGAATATCAGTTAAAACTGTATTACCTGAAGTTTTAACTTGTTCTACTTTTTCCTTTGGTTTTTGAGCTTTAGTTTTTAATTTTTCACTTTTCTTTTTTAAATTGTCATGTTTTAAACCAATTAGATTAATTGGCTTCGGGTTCTTTTCTTTAAATGAAACTAAGTAGTCATTTTCTTCATCTAATTCTTGTATAGAATAATTTCCTTTTCTTATTAACTCCAAAAAACATCTTGTAGTTGCTTCTACATCTGCTGTAGCATTATGAGCTTCACCAAAAGGAGTCTTAAATAATTCCTGATGCAATTCAGTTAATGTTGGTAACTTAAATTTACCTCCTCTTCCTCCAGGTATTTGACATAAAAATGCTGTTTTTTCAGTACAAGTATCTAAAACGGGTAAATCATTTAGTTCAGTTGCAACTCCCAATCTATGAAATTCGCAACCCATAATATTTAAATCAAACTTTACATTCTGACCAACAACAAATTTTGCTTTTGATAATACTGTATTAAATGATTTCAATACATTTTCTAAACTCTCTCCTTTTTCAGTAGCTAGTTGTGTAGAAATACCATGAATCTGTTCTGCATCATAGGGTATATTAAAACCTTCTGGCTTTATTAAAAAGTCCTGATTTTCAATAAGATTACCAAATTTATCATGCAACTGCCATGCAATCTGAACTGCTCTTGGCCAATTATTAACATCAGTAATTGGAGCCTTCCATTTTTTAGGTAAACCGGTAGTTTCGGTATCAAAAATTAAATACATTTAGTAGCAGTTATTTGAAAAAAATTTAAGTGCTTAAAAATAGGAAAAATGAAAGATTAATTAGGCTGATAATTTCTACTTTTATTAA
>DAOVTF010000146.1 GCA_030633225.1 Flavobacteriaceae bacterium | reverse complement strand
GGGATGGTCCAGATATGGAAATGTATGAAACTTCTCCTAACAATTATGCTTTATATGTTGAATTAGTTGGCGGCGAAATTAAATTCCGTTTTGATGAAGATTGGGGTCAAAATTATGGAGATGACGGTGCTGATGGAACTTTAGAACCAGGTGGAGCAAATATTGCTGTTATTACAGGAGGAGTATATTTTATTACTATGAATTTAGATAATTTAACATATACTATTTCTGCTTACAATGGTGACCAAAGAGAACAATTCCATACTGATGAGCAAACATTAGAAATTGACGATCCGTTTAATTTTGGTGATGGTTATGCTGTTGGAAAATACCGTAATATTGATGTTAATGGTAATGCAGGTAAAGATGGTTCAGGAAACTTTGTTGATATAGATTTTCCAATGTTCCGTTTAGCAGATGCTTATTTAATGTATGCTGAGATCACATTACGTGGCGGTGGAGGTGATGCAGGTACTGCAGTAAGTTATATCAATATGTTAAGAGAAAGATCTTATGGTAATACAGGCGGAAATATTTCGGCTGGAAATCTAACTTTAGATTTTATTTTAGATGAAAGATCTAGAGAATTACATTGGGAAGGACATAGAAGAACTGACTTGATTCGTTTTGGTCAATTCTCTACAGCAGGTGTTTGGCCTTGGAAAGGTGGTGTAAAAGAAGGTAAAACTACAGAAAGTTTTAGAGATATTTATCCTATCCCATCTTCTGATATGATCGCAAATCCTAATTTGGTACAAAACCCAGGATACTAATTTTAAAAAATTAAAAAATTATGAAAATATTTATAAATAAAATATTGATGCTTCTTGCAATTTCGGTTGTAGTTGGAGCTTGTGAGGATCCGGATTTAACGGTCTTAAATCCTAACGCATCAACTGTTGCTACTCTTTCTTCAAGTGATGTAGTATTAGAAAAAGCCAATATTGGTCAAGATGCTTTATCTGTGACATGGACAGAACCAGATTTTGGTTACAATGCTACAGCAGGCTACCAGCTTTTAGTTGATTTAGCAGGTGGTGATTTTAGTTCTGCAAATGTTACTTCAACTGGTCAAGAGCTTTCGTACACTTTTGAAACAGAAGAATTGAATAAAATTTTAGTTGGATTAGGTGTTGAACCTGATACTCCAACTGCACTTGACGTGAAAGTTAAAGCTAATATTGGTGGAGCTACAAGTATTAATTCGAATGTGAATTCATTAATGGCAACAGCTTATGCAGATGCTTTAGATCTTTCTTCTCCTTGGGGTATTGTAGGATCAGCATTTAACGATTGGGGTGGTGGTGGACCAGATGCACCTTTCTATAAAGTTCAAGGTTCGCCAAATGTTTATGTTGCTTATGTAACTCTTTTAGATGGTGAATGGAAAATTCGAAAGGATAATGACTGGGGTGTTAATTATGGTGATGATGGTGCTGACGGTAGTTTAGAACTTGATGGAGCCAACATGACAGCAACAGCAGGAACTTATAAAGTTGTATTTGACGAAGCGGAACTTACTTATACTATTGAAACTTTTACTTGGGGATTAGTAGGTGATGCAACAACAAATGGATGGGATGGCCCTGATATGCCATTGAGTTACGATCCGTTTACTGATACATGGAGAGCACAAGTTAAATTAAATGATGGTGAGTTTAAAGTTCGTCTTAATAATGATTGGGGAACTAATTATGGTGATACAGGATTAGACGGTACATTAGATGCTGGAGGAGATAATATTCCTGTAACTTTTGGGTATTATGAAATTATTGTTAATTTAAATGATTTAACATATACTTTAGAAAAATCTGATATCTACGGTGTTGTTGGATCTGGTTATAATGACTGGGGTGCAACTCCTGATTTTCCTTTTACCAAAGATTTTGGTAAAGAAGGTGTTTATCATGCTAATAATGTAACACTTTTAGATGGTGAAATTAAGATCCGTAATAATAATGAAAGGTAAACTAATGATGGTGATACAGGTTTAGATGGTATTTTAGATCTAGATGGTGATAACATACCTAGTACTGCAGGTATTTATGATATTACTATCGATTTTTCAAACCCATCAGTACCTACTTATACCCTTACGGCTAAGTAAATTAATTTTGGGTAAATATTTAAAAGGCTGCTCTTGTAGCAGCCTTTTTTATTTTTAGTTCTATTCTCTTAGATTAAAACAAATTTTTTCAGAATAGAATACTTTTTATAGAAACACAGTTTCTTGTATTTTTGTATAATATTTTAAATACGTTAAAAATGAAACATTCATGACTAAAAATATAGTCACACACGGAAATGATTATATGAATGTTCCATATGACCGATAAAAAACAATAATTATAAACAGATGAAAGACGAAAAACAGATCCAGACCATCTACATTGATAATAAGGATAATAGTGATGATGAGATAAACCTAAGAGGACTATATGAAAAATATAGTTATTATTGGAAATGGTTTTTAGTAGGGCTTTTAATATCATTATCCATTGCATTTATTTACTTAAGATATGCAAAAGATCAATATAAAGTATCATCAACTATTTTTATAAATGATAAAGAAAGCGGTGGATTATCAACCGAACTATCTGCTTTTGAAGATCTAGGTGTACTAGGTGATGATAAAAAGTCGTCTATTATAAACGAAACAGGTGTTTTAGAATCACGTACGTTAATTGAAAAAGTGGTTAAGGACCTAGGTATTAATATTACGTATTATAAAGTAGGAACAGTAACAAATACAGAATTGTACGCAGAAGAAATTCCATTTAAAATTAATTTCTTTTCAAGTGACTCTGTTTTTAATAAGTTGGATACTAGTTTTACAATTATTGCTCAGTCAAAATCTTTTTATTTACTAAAGAATGCTGAAAATGAGGATGTGACTGAAGCTATATTTGGTAAAAATGTTAAAACTGATTATGGAGAAATAAATATTATTCCAACTAATGTCAATCAAGTAGAAATAGGTAAACTTCTAATTGTTAAAATATCTCCTGTTAAAAATGTAGCAAAAAAATATAGAGAAAAAATAAATATTGAAACTGAAACTAAAAAATCTAGTTTATTAGTTTTAAGTTTAACAGATCCTGTAAAGAAAAAAGCTGAAGAAATCTTAAATAATTTGGTTTATCAATACAATAACGATGCAATAGAGTATAAGACTTTAATTTCTGAAAATACGGATCAATTTATTAATGACAGAATAAATGATATTTCAGTTGATTTGTCTAGAGTTGATAAAGGTGTTGAAGAATTTAAGACAAAAAACAGACTAACTGATATTAATACAGAGGTTGGTTTAGATCTACAATCTAATAGTGAATTACAAAAAAGAATAGTTGAGTTGAATTCTCAAATTAAACTGGTCGAACAAGTTCAAACGCATATTAGAAATAATAATGAATCATTAATTCCCGCAAATTTAGGTTTACAAGATAGAGAAACAAATCAAAATACTTTGATGTATAATAATCTATTACTCGAAAGAAATAGAATAATTAAAAGCTCTAGTAAATTAAACCCAACTGTGATTAATCTGGAATCACAGTTGGAGTCACTTCGAATTAGTATTGAGCAGGGTTTGGAAAACCTAAGATCATCACTTAAATTTTCGTTGAGAGAAGCTCGAAGTCAGGAATACCGAATTAGTTCTAAAAGAAAAGCTGCACCACAACAGGAAAGGGAATTTCAGGATATAAAACGTAAACAACAGATTATTGAATCACTATATTTGTATTTATTGCAAAAAAGAGAGGAAAATGCAATATCTCTTGGAATTCCAGTACCCAATGCTAAAATAGTTGATAAAGCCGATGGTAGTGAAATTCCGGTTTCACCTAATTCACTTTTGATTTATGCTATTAGTACCTTATTGGGTCTGTTTGTGCCGTTTTCAATAATTTCTATCAGGTCATTACTTGATAATATGGTACATACTTATGATGATGTTGAGTCAGTCGTTAAAGCCCCTATTATAGGAAATCTTCCTAAAACAAAATTAAAAAATAAAGTAATAATTTCAGATACAGATAATAGTAATATTGCCGAATCATTTAGGCTGTTAAGAACTAATGTTAACTTTATGTTATCAAAAGATAGTGATAAATCAAAAACAATATTTATTACTTCAACTATAAGTGGTGAAGGAAAAACATTTGTATCAATTAATTTAGCTTCATCATTAGCATTGTTAGATAAAAATATTTTGTTAATTGGAGCAGACATAAGAAAACCAAAAGTAGCATCATATTTAGAAATTAATCCGGAAAAAGGATTAACACATTTTTTAAATGATAACAATTTGAGTGTTAAAGATGTAATTGTTTCTGATGAAGAAAATAATTTTGATGTTATTATTTCCGGAGAAATTCCCCCAAACCCATCTGAATTATTATTAAACGGTCGATTTGAAGAAATTTTGGAATATGCAAACAAGCATTACGATTATATAATTGTAGATACTGCACCTGTTAATATTGTTACTGACACCTTATTGCTAGGTCACCATGCCGATCTTTTTATCTATGTTATAAGAGCAGACTTTTTAGATAAACGATTATTGAAAATCTCACAAACAATGTTTGAAAATAAACGACTACCAAATATGTCAATTCTAATTAATGATATAGATTACGAAAGTAACGTATATGGCTATGGATATGGCTATGGATATAAGGAAAATGATGATAGAACATGGTGGAGTAAATTTTTTTCAAATTGAAATATATTTTATATTGACTATGATTATTTAAGTTAGATTAATCTGAAAGATAATCTTATTAGATCCCAAGGAAATTATTTCTTGGGATTTTTTTGTTTTAATGAAACACCTCAGTTTTGAGAATTAAGCTTTCTCGGAATAACTCAAAGTGTAAGTAAAATACCAATATCTTAAAAATATTTGGCTACTTTCTAAAACCTTTAGGATATAGAAACACTTTTAAATATTAAAAAACATGAACAACATGAGATAAACAATAATATTAAATTCAGCTCGTTAATTATTTACACCTTGTGGTTTATTTTTAAGTTAAAAAAATATCCCTATATAAATCTCCCTCGATTTTTAAAACTATTATGACCTTTTGAGGTTGTAGTATATGTTAATCCACGAAGTGAATTACTAAAAAATATAATTTAAATGCTATGAAAAAAATTATATTAACAATCTTGTTTTGTTATATATCTGTTTCAATATACGCTACTGATTATTTTGTTTCTTCTACAAAAGGTGATGATTCTAATGATGGTTTAACCGAACAAACTGCATGGAAAACAATTTCAAAAGTAAACTCAATGATGAGCTCATTTAAATCAGGTGATGTTATTGCTTTTAAAAAAGGTGATATATTTACTGATAGACTTGATATTCACGATAAAAAGGGAAAAGAAGCAGAGCCAATTACATTTACATCTTACGGAAGTGGAGCTAAATCAATAATAGATGTAACTAGAGAATATAAAGGAACTTGGACTAATCAAGGTAGTAATCTTTGGAAAAGTATTGATGGTGCATATCCTTCAATTAGTAAAAGGATTATGATTGATGGAATAGAGGTATTAACTACCAAGATACATAGTGAACTTGGTACAAATATTCCTGATTTTGTTGAGGCATATTC
>DAOVTF010000001.1 GCA_030633225.1 Flavobacteriaceae bacterium | reverse complement strand
TGCGTGCTGGTATTGCATCAGCAAGTAACGATCATCGTTTAGGTGCTAATGAAGCTCCACCAGCAATTATTTCGGTTTTTATAGGTGAACAATTGACTAATGTTTTAAAAGAACTGGAAGGAGTTACCAACGGAAAATTATCTCCTCAAGAAAAAACAGATCTAAAATTAAATGTTGTTGGTAAAATTCCTGAAATTATGTTGGATAATACCGATAGAAACAGAACTTCTCCTTTTGCCTTTACAGGAAATAAATTTGAGTATAGAGCTGTTGGTTCTATGGCGAATTGTGCCAATCCAATGACTATTTTGAATACCATTGTTGCAAAACAATTAAAAGATTTTAAAATTGAAGTTGATAAATTAATAGCAACAAAAGAATTAAAAAAGGACGAAGCGATTTTTAATGTTTTACGTGAGTATATTAAAACTTCTAAAGACATATTGTTTGAAGGAAATGGATACGGACAAGAATGGGAAGATGAAGCTGAAAAACGTGGATTAAGTAATAATAAGACTACTCCTATTGCTTTGAAAGCAAAAGTATCTAAAAAAACTATTGATTTATATGATGAAATGGAAGTGATGAGTAAAGTTGAAATTGAAGCTCGTCATGAAATTGAGTTAGATGAATATTCTTTACGAATTCAAATTGAAGGTAGAGTTTTAGGCGATATTTCTATGAATCATATAATTCCTGCAGCTGTTAAATATCAAAATATTTTGATAAAAAATGTAACAGGATTAAAAAATGTTTTTGGTAAAGAGTTTGAAACAATTGCAAAAGAACAAATGGAATTGATCAAATCAATATCATCACATATAAGTAGTATTACTACCAAAGTAAAAGCTATGGTTGAAGAGCGAAAAAAAGCAAATGTTATGGAGGGTGTTGAAGAAAAAGCAATTACTTACTGTGATAAAGTAAAACCTTATTTTGAGGAGATTAGATACCATTGTGATAAGCTAGAGTTAATGGTTGATGATAACCTTTGGCCATTGGCTAAATATCGTGAAATGTTATTTACTAGATAATGTTAAAATTTTTAATAAAAATTTGTTTCTATCCCATTATAATTGACTTTGTAATGGGATTACTCATTTAGAACACTTTTTTATTAAAATTTTCTTATATTTCAAAAAAGAATAAATATGAAAATATTAATAAGTAGCCTATTGGTTTTTATTTCACTTACAAGTTATTCACAGGATTGGCATACAAATTTTGATGAAGCGACTTTAGTGGCTCAAAAAGAAGATAAAAATATTGTCATGGTTTTTTCTGGATCTGATTGGTGTGCACCATGTATAAAATTAGAAAAGAATATTTGGGAAAGTGAAGATTTTAAAAATCATGCTAAAGATAATTGGGTATTGTTAAAATTAGATTTTCCTAAAAGAAAAGCAAATAAGTTGAGCAAAGAACAACAAGAACATAACGATTCTCTTGCTGAAAAATATAATAAAAAAGGCTATTTTCCACTAGTTTTAGTTTTAAATAAAGAAGGGGCAGTTTTAGGCGAAACTGGTTATAAAAAAATTACTGCAAATGATTATGTAAATGAATTAGTTGCATTTGAAAAATGAAGGTTAATTTAATACTTGTTTTTTTACTCTTTCTTTCACTTTCGGTTTTATCTCAAGAAAAGAAATATGATAGAACTTTGAAATTGATGGGGAGTAGGTTTGATATTTCAATACTGGCTTCATCAGAAAATGAGGCTAATGAGTATATTGACAGTGCAGTTTCAGAAATTAAGCGAATAGAAAATATTATTTCTTCATGGGATAAAAATTCTGAAACTACCAAGATCAATAATAATTCAGGTATAGCGCCAGTAAAAGTAAGCGAAGAATTATTTGATTTGATCAATAGATCAATACAAATTTCAAAAATAACTGATGGTGCTTTTGATATTTCGTATGCATCTATGGATAAGATTTGGAAATTTGATGGAACCATGGTCAAAATGCCTTCTGCGGAAGTGATAAAAAAATCGGTAGAAAAAGTAGGTTATAAAAACATTATTTTAGATTATAAAGAACAGACTGTTTTTTTAAAATTGAAAGGAATGAAAATTGGTTTTGGTGCTATTGGTAAAGGGTATGCTGCTGATAAAGCTAAAAAGTTAATGCAAAATAAAGGGGTAAAAGCAGGATTAATAAATGCTTCTGGAGATTTAAACTGCTGGGGTAAGCAGCCCGATGGTCAAAGTTGGAAAGTTGGCATTACAAACCCATTGAATAAGAATAAAATATTTTCATCGTTTGATATAGATGATCGAGCTGTCGTGACATCAGGTAATTATGAAAAATTTATCCAATTTGACGGAAAAAGATATAGTCATATTATTAACCCTAAAACTGGTTATCCGGCAAGCGGTATAGTTAGTGCTTCTGTTTTTGCAGCAAAAGCAGAATTGGCAGATGCTTTAGCAACATCAATATTTGTAATGGGTACTGAAGTTGGAATTGATATGATTGATCAATTAAATGGAGTAGAATGTATTGTTATTGACAATAAAAATAAAATTCATGCTTCTAAAGGCATCCAATTAAAAAAAATATAATCTGTAAAAAAATAAATATGAAAATTATTGTAGCACTTTTATTTTTAATAATGATTTCTTCCTGTTCAACAGTCAAGGAATATCAAAAAATGAATATTAATGATCCGGATATGGTTTTATCTGTTTTAAAAACAGAAATGTACGAAACTACTTTTCAAACTTATCGCGAGGCGGCGGCAGGAGCGAATGGAGGTAAAACAGGTGGTGGTTGTGGTTGTAATTAATATTGTAAATGAAAATGAAAATGAATATGAAAATTAAATTAATCTTAGTTATTGGTCTATTTTGGATGTTTAATTTAACAGGTCAAGAGATAACAGATAACAGCTATCAAAAAAAGGTTCTTGAATCTATGGAAATAGATATATTAATGAGCTATTATGCACAGGATGGCACACATTCATCGGTTGCCGGTGGTGAAGGAACAGAGGAACGGACGGATTTCACTTCATCTATGGTAATAAGTTTACCGATTAACATAAATAATGTTTTAACGGTTGATTTTGGTATTTCGGCCTACACTTCAGCATCTTCAAGCAATATAAACCCTTTTGATAGATCTGGTGCTTCCAAAGGAGAAGATGACGATGATAAATTAGCTATTGATAAAGGTGTTGATAATGGTGGGGCAAATCCTTGGTATGCATCATCAGGAGCATCTGGAAGTGATGTGTTGAATCATGGATCAGTTAATTATGCTCATAGTTCAGAAGATAGAAATACGATTGTTAGTGGTAATTTAGGTTACTCGTCAGAATATGATTATTTCTCGATTGGAGTAGGTGGATCTTATACAAAACTGTTTAACGAACAGAACACAGAGTTAAGTTTTAAAACGCAAATCTATTTTGATAAGTGGAGGTCGATTTACCCAACCGAATTAGATTGTTATTTAGAAGATGGCTTAGATGGTGGTTTTTTTGAAGGAGTTGAAATTATTGGCGATCCCAATTATCCAGATATTGAATATGCGCCTACTAACTTTTCTTTAAATACGGACGAACATAGAAATTCTTATGCAATGTCAGCAAGTTTTTCACAAATTCTAACCAAAAGCATACAAGCTTCTTTATTTTTTGATATAATAATACAAGAAGGTTTGTTGTCAACACCATATCACCGTGTTTATTTTGCTGATAAACCAGATTTTTATATTGAGCAATTTCAACTGGCAGATGATAATGAAAGATTGCCAACTTCTAGATTTAAACTTCCAATAGGTACTCGATTTAATTTTTATATCAATGAACATATTGTTGTGAGATCATATTATAGATTTTATTATGATGATTGGGGAATTATTGCTCATACAGCAAGTATTGAATTGCCAATTAAAATAGGTCAAAAATTCACAGTATATCCAATGTATCGTTTTTATACACAATCTGAGGCCGATTATTTTGCGCCAAAAGAAGTGCATTTATCTACCGATAAATATTATACTTCCGATTATGATTTGTCAGCATTTGATGCGAACCAATATGGTATTGGGATAAGATATACCGATATTTTCACCAAGGCTAAAATATGGAAATTTGGTATAAAAAATATTGATTTACGTTATAATCATTATACAAGAAGTAATGATCTAGATGCCGATATAATTACTTTAGGAGTTAAATTTACGGAATAAATTACTTAGAATCTGATAAATCATTTAAAAAATAATTATATGATATTGTTAAAAGTAAAATAAATAATGCTGAAGAAACTCCAATAATAACGTTATAAAAAGGTGGAATAGTTAAGGAGATTCTTATTAATAATGTTGCTAAAACAAAGGCTGAATATCTAAATATTTTCAAATAATTTAGTGTATACCTCAAGGCTATCAATAATATAATAATATCACTAAATATTAGAACGGAATAAAATAAGTGGAAAGAATGTAAATAAGATCCTGTTTCTAGTAAAAAGCTGGTATCATAAATTCCAACTCCAACAAAGGCTATCATTAAAAACAATGCTAGTAATTTTTTTGTCTGAATAAACTCACTCTGATCGTTTTCGGATTCTGTTAATCGATTGTGTTTTTGTAACCTATAATTAAAGCCCAAGATGACAAAGATAATTAACGAACCTAAAGCATAAGCAAATAAATTAATTAAAGAGTCGGTCATTGTGTGCCACTCAAAATCTTTAATATGACTTATTTCTTTAAATCCAGATCTTATAAATATAAGCGACAGCACTTCAAATTGTTTACCAACAGATTTAGCTACTGATTTAGGTAATACAAAAATTAGACTCAACAATTCCAATATAAGCAATAAGGTAAATGCGATTTCAATTGCAAAAAACGGGTTAGAGAAAAAATCATCCAGCTTTCCCAATGAAATTAATTTACTCCTATCTAAATAACTAATAATTACACTTAAAACAAAAATTATGACAAGAGCATTACTAATTATTTTATTGAATCTTGAGTTTTCCCATATTTTGTGAAATTTATCAAAAATTGACTCTGATAGATGTAAAATTTTTGAAATCATTTTTAATAATAGATAAAATATTTTATAAATATAAATTTAAAAAACGAATGAGAGAAATTGTTTTATTTTTTAATAGATTTACCTTAATTAACTTTTTATACTATTATCATGAAAAAATTATTTTTTATTGTCTTCTTATTTTCATTTGGAATTCAAGCTCAAAATGAAAAAACATCTAAATTAATTGATAATGTTGAGTCAAAAGTTATAGACTGGAGGAGAGATTTTCATGAAAATCCTGAATTGTCAAACCGAGAATTTGAAACTGCAAAAAAAATAGCAGCTCATTTGAAAAGTTTAGGAATCGAGGTTCAAACAGGTGTAGCACATACCGGTGTTGTTGGAATTTTGAAAGGAGGCAAACCTGGTCCGGTAGTAGCTTTGCGTGCAGATATTGATGCTTTGCCAGTTACTGAAAGAGTTGATATACCTTTCGCCTCAAAAGTAAAAAGTACTTATAACGGAATTGAAACAGGAGTTATGCATGCTTGTGGTCACGATACGCATACAGCTATGTTAATGGGTACTGCGGAAGTGTTAAGTAAAATAAAAAAAGATTTAAAAGGAACCGTAAAATTTATTTTTCAACCTGCTGAAGAAGGAACACCGCCAGGAGAAAATGGTGGAGCAAAAATGATGGTTGAAGAAGGAGTTTTAAAAAATCCGGATGTAGATGTAATTTTTGGATTACATATTGGTGCAGGAACCGATGTAGGTAAAATAACCTACAAACCTGGAGGTGCAATGGCTGCATCTCAGCGTTTTGTAATTAAAGTTCATGGTAAACAAACCCATGGTTCTAGGCCATGGGGAGGTATTGACCCGATAGTTGTTTCAGCTCAAATTATTAACGGCCTGCAAACCATAATTTCAAGAGATACAGAATTAACAAAAGAAGCAGCAGTAATTACCGTAGGTTTAATAAGAGGAGGTGTACGAAGTAATATAATTCCTGAAGAAGTTGAAATGATAGGTACTATAAGAACCCTAGATTATGATATGCAAAAAAAATTAAATGAGATGATGATATTTCGTGTAAAAGCAATTGCTGAAAGTTTTGGTGCTACTGCTGATATTAATATTGCTGAAGGACTTCCTATTACTTATAATGACAAAGAACTAACTGCAAAAATGCTTCCATCTTTACAAAAATCAGCTGGAAAAGAAAATGTAATTTTAGTTGATGCAATTACCGGCGCTGAAGATTTTTCCTTTTTTCAAAAGGAAATACCTGGTTTTTACTTCTTTTTAGGGGGAAAACCTTTGAATGTTAAACCACAAGATGCTGCTTCTCACCATACACCTGATTTTTTTATTGATGAGAGCGGACTTAAATTAGGAGTTATATCAATGGTTAACCTAACTCTTGATTATATGAATAGTTATGGTAAATAATAAATGTAACTCGAGTTACAATCTAAAATTTAATATGTATGATCTTTGCCAACTCTAAAAACTAAAAAAAATTATGGGATTTTTCAATTTATTTGGTGGTGGTACTAGCACAGTTTCTATTGAAGAGTATTTGCAAAAAGGTGCTGTTGTTATTGATGTTAGAACTAAAGAAGAGTTTGATGAAGGACATGTGCAAGGTTCAAAAAACATACCTTTAAATGAAATTGGTTTTAAAATGGATGAAATTAAAAAAATAGGAAAACCAATTATTACTTGTTGCAGAAGTGGAGCAAGAAGTGGATCGGCTGCAAATATTTTAAAGCAAAATGGTATTGATACAATTAATGGTGGACCTTGGGGTAATATTGCTAATTGTGTAAAATAAAAATATTGATATTGAATTAAGGAAGTGTTGCATTACTTCCTTTTTTATTGAATTTTATTCTAGGATAATTTACAGTAATTGCTTCAATTTTTTTATTTAAATTCTTAATAAATTCTTGATGTTTTAAGCTGTCTTTTTGAAAAGGCTTATGATTTAAAGATTTTTGAACACTTTCAATTTTTTTCATTAAAGGATAAGATTTTTCATTGATCCAAGATTTTTTAAATATTTCCCAAATATATTCCATAGCAGTTTCATTAGGATGCAATAAGTCGTCTTTATAGAATCGATAATCACGTAAATCATCCATCATTATTTCATAAGATGGAAAATAAAAGGTTTTGTTATGGTCAATAATTTGTTGGATAGCAGTATGTAAATGTGCCTTACTTTGAGTGTTTTCTATAAAACCATTTCTTACATGACGTACGGGACTGACTGTAAAAAGAATTATTGCCTTTGGATTAACTTGCTTAATTAATGAAACAATATTATTTAAACTTTCTTTTATTTCAATAATGGATAACAATTCTTTTTTAAACTTTTTTTGTGGAATTTTATGGCAATTAGCAACTAAATTTTCTGTATCCGTAAACCGGTAAACCCATGAAGTTCCTAAAGTAATAAACACATGAGACGCATTTAGTAATGCTTGATTTGCTTCTTTTATTTCTGAGTTTATTTGAGTTAATACTTGCCCTAAAATTAAGGAAGAGAATTTGGTATGATGATTTAAACTTAGCCAAGACTCTTCATGATAATATAAGTCATGCTGATTGTATTCTTTATTTTCAATACATTCCGTTATAGCTTTTTCAATTGCTTTAGGATTAAAGATAATTCCATAAGGATTAGAATCATTCTGAAACTTATAATAGCTCAAATGTCTTTCCATATTCTTAGTAAAACATGATCCAAAAAGAACAATATTTGAATTATAATCAATAGTTTTCTTTTCCTTGGGAATATTTAATTTAGTCCTAAATGCCATAATATATATTATTTGATATAGTTTTTAGCTTTATTTAAAGCCTCTTTAATTCCTTCAGGATTTTTACCACCTGCAGTTGCAAAAAAGGCTTGTCCGCCACCACCACCTTGAATATATTTTCCAAGTTCACGAACAATGGTTCCAGCGTTAAGATCTTTTTCTTCTACTAAATTTTTAGAGATATAAACTGTAAGCAAAGCCTTGTTGTTTATAGATGAACCTGCAATAAAAAACAAGTTATCAATTTTATTAGATAGATCAAAAGCCACATTTTTTAAAGTATTAGCATCCATATCCATTTTAGTAGCAATAAAATTGACACCATTAATATTTTCAACATTTTTAATTAGATTATTCTTTAATGAAGAAGCTTTTTCTTTTAAAAGATGTTCTATTTCTTTTTTTAATTTGGTGTTTTCATCATGAAGGCTGCTTACAGCTTTTAATGTATTAGATGGATTTTTAAGAAACCCTTTGATTTGCATTAATTCTTCATCTTGAACTAAAAAATAATCTCTTACTGCATCATAAGTAACAGCTTCTATTCTTCTAATTCCAGATGCAATTGCACTTTCTGTCATTATTTTGAAATGCCAAATGTCACCAGTATTTTTTACATGTGTACCCCCACAAAGCTCAACCGATTTCCCGTATTTTATAGTTCTTACTGTATCACCATATTTTTCACCAAATAACATTAGTGCTCCTGTTTTTTTTGCTTCTTCAATAGGAATATTTCTATTTTCTTCTAAATCAATTTTTTCATTAATTCTTGCATTTACAAAATTTTCAACCTCAATAATATCTTCATGACTTAATCTGGAAAAATGCGAAAAATCAAAACGCAAATTCTTTGAATGAACAGCAGATCCTTTTTGTTCGACATGCTCACCTAAAATTGTTCTTAATGCTTGATGTAATAAATGCGTTGCAGTATGATTACACATTGTTCTAAAACGTTGTTTTTGGTCAACTACAACTTTAAAAATTTGCTCTGGGTTCTGAGGTAAATTCTTAGTATAATGTAATATTAAATTATTTTCTTTTTTTGTGTTTACAATATATATCACATTCCCATTTGGCACTTCTAAATATCCTTTATCTCCGACTTGTCCTCCGCCTTCAGCATAAAACGGTGTCATATTGAACACAAGTTGATACATATCTCCCTCTTTTTTTGAAGACACTTTTCTGTATTGTGTTATTTTTATTTTAGCTTCTAAATAGTCATAACCAATAAATTCTTCTTCATTATCTTCTTGCAAAACAACCCAATCTTCAGTATCTACTACAGCAGCAGCTCTTGATCTGGATTTTTGCTTTTCCATTTCTAAATTGAATTCCTCATCGTTAAAACCAAGTCCTTTTTCTCTAAGAATTAAAGCAGTTAGATCTTTTGGGAAACCATAGGTATCATACAACTCAAAAGCTTTTTTGCCAGAAATAGTATTTTCTTTATTGTTTTTAATAATATTATCTAATAAAACCAACCCTTGATCTAAAGTACGTAAAAACGAATTTTCTTCTTCTTTAATTACATTATGAATTAATTGTTTTTGAGCAATTATTTCGGGAAAAGTATCACCCATTTGATCGCTCAAAATATTGGTTAATTTATAGATAAAAGGCTCTTTTTCATTTAAATAAGTAAATCCGTAACGAATAGCACGGCGTAAAATTCTTCTGATTACATAACCGGCCCCATTGTTTGAAGGTAATTGACCATCTGCAATAGAAAAAGCAACTGCACGAACATGATCGGCAATAACACGAATGGCAATATCAATTTTTTCATCTTTACCATAAGAGGTTTCGGTAATGGTTTCAATCTCTCTTATAATCGGTGTAAAAACATCTGTATCATAATTAGATTTTACTTTTTGAATTACCATACACAATCTTTCAAATCCCATACCGGTATCAATATGTTTGGCGGGTAATTTTTCTAAACTTCCATCTGCTTTACGGTTAAATTCTATAAAAACTAAATTCCAAATTTCAATTACTAATGGATGGTCTTTGTTTACAAGATCTTTTCCAGGGATTTTTTTCTTTTCTTCTTCTGACCTTATGTCTATATGAATTTCACTACAAGGTCCGCAAGGGCCTTGAGCACCCATTTCCCAAAAATTATCTTTTTTATTACCATTTAAAATACGGTCTTTATCAATATATTTTGACCAGTAATTAAATGCTTCTTGATCAAATTTTAGATGATCTTTTTTATCTCCCTCAAAAACCGTTACATATAAATTATTTTTATCAATTTTATAAACTTCAGTAAGTAATTCCCAAGCCCAAGCAATTGCTTCTCTTTTAAAGTAATCGCCGAAACTCCAATTACCCAACATTTCAAACATAGTATGATGGTAGGTATCAATGCCTACTTCTTCCAAGTCATTGTGTTTACCAGAAACTCTTAAACATTTTTGAGTATCTGATATTCTTTTGTTTTCTGCTTTTTTCTGACCTAAGAAGTATTCCTTAAAAGGATTCATTCCAGCATTGATAAACATTAAAGTTGGATCGTCTTTATTTACTAAAGGTGCAGAAGCAACAATTTGATGCTGTTTAGAAGCAAAGAAGTCTAAAAACTGTTTTCTAATTTCTTGTGAAGTCATAAGTATATTTATAGGCAAATAATTTTGTTTTTACAGAGTAACAAAAAAATTGTAAATTTGTTCTCGTTGCAATAGAAATTAATACAAATCTATTGCAAAAATAGTATAATTTAACATTATGGCGAAAGTAAAATATTATTACGATTCTGAGACTTTATCTTATAGAAAAGTTGAGTCAAGAAAGCGTGATAAATTTAAAAAAATGACTGTTTTTTTGTTAGCTGCAGTAATGTTAGGCGCTTTAATGGTATTGGGATTATACCAATTTATCGAGCCACCAAAACAAAAAGTATTACAAAGAGAGTTAGAGAATATGAAGCTTCATTACGAATTACTCGATAAAAAAATGAGGGAAGCAGAGAATGTTTTAAATGGTATTCAGAAAAGAGATAATAATATTTATAGAACTTATTTTGAAGCAAATCCAATTCCAGAAGAACAGAGAAAAGCTGGTTTTGGAGGAGTTAACAGGTATAAATCATTAGAAGGATTTAATAATTCAGATATGATTATAGATGCTTCTAAAAATTTAGATGTTTTGTCAAAACAATTATATGTTCAGTCTAAATCTTTAGATGAAATAATTGATCTGGCTATGGATAAAGAAAAAATGTTAGCTGCTTTACCTGCTATTCAGCCAGTTAGCAAAGAAGACCTAACAAGAATGGCTTCAGGTTATGGTTGGAGATCAGATCCGTTTACTAAAGCAAGAAAAATGCATAAGGGGATGGATTTTACTTCGCCAAAAGGTACTCCAATTTATGCAACAGGAAATGGCAAAGTGATTAGAGCAGATAATAGGGCATCTGGATTTGGTAAACATATTAGAATAGATCATGGTTTTGGATATATTACTCTGTATGCTCATTTATCAAAATATAATGTAAAAAAAGGGCAAAATGTTAAAAGAGGTGATTTAATTGGTTATGTTGGAAGCACAGGAAGGTCAAAAGCACCACATTTACATTATGAAGTGCATTATAATAAAAATGCAGTAAATCCAATTAATTTTTATTATGGAGATTTATCTCCTGAAGAGTTTAAAGAAATGTTAAAAATGGCTTCGCAAGAAGGACAATCCTACGACTAATGCATATAGATTTACCAGAAAAAAGATATTATAAAATTGGAGAAGTAGCTAAGGCCTTTGATGTTAATACTTCATTGATTCGTTTTTGGGAAAATGAATTTGATGTACTAAAACCAAAGAAGAATAAAAAAGGAAACAGGTTGTTTACTCCAGATGATTTAAAAAACTTAAAGCTTATTTATTTTTTAGTGAAAGAAAAAGGATTTACTTTAGACGGAGCTAAGAACAAGCTTAAGGAAGATCCTGAAAAAATAAAATCTAATCATAATATTATTCTTAGATTAGAGCAAATAAAAAACGAATTAACACAAATTAAAAACCAACTTTAAAATTTATTATTATGAAAAAATGGCTTATTCCTCTAATTATTTTAGCAGTTGTTGCTTTTGGAATTTACAATTGGGTAGTAGGATTTAACAATACTGCAGTAGAAAAACAAGAAACAGCAAAAACGCAATGGGCAAATGTTGAAAGCGCCTATCAACGTCGTGCAGATTTAATTCCTAACTTGGTAAATACAGTAAAAGGTTATGCCGGTCATGAAAAAGAAACTCTAGAAGGAGTAATTGAAGCAAGAGCAAATGCTACAAAAACAACTATTGACCCTTCAAATGTTACACCAGAACAAATGGCTGCTTTTCAAAAATCTCAAGATGGATTAAGCAGCGCCTTAAGTAAATTGATGGTTGTTGTAGAACGTTACCCGGATTTAAAAGCAAATCAAAACTTTTTGGAACTACAAAGTCAATTAGAAGGAACTGAAAACAGAATTAATGTTGAACGAAATAGATACAATGAGATGGCTAAAGATTACAATGTTTTCACTCGAAAATTTCCAGGAAAAATATTGGCTGGAATGTTAGGCTTTGATCCATTGACATTGTTTCAAGCATCAGAAGGTAGTGATAAAGCTCCGGCTGTAGATTTTAATTAATATTTTTTTAAATAATTATTTAGCCAAAGTGTTCAGCTTTGGCTAAATGTTTTACAATAAATTCATAATGTCAGAAGTAGAAGATTTTTTAACGTCTGAAGAAGAACAAAGAATTGTTAAAGCCATTCGTGATGCAGAAAAGGAATCATCAGGTGAAATAAGAGTACATATTGAAAATGATTCCACCAAACACTGTTTAGAGCATGCTAAAGAAATTTTTCATTTATTACATATGGATGAAACAGTAGAAAAAAATGGAGTGTTATTCTATGTTGCTGTTCATAATCATCAATTTGCAATAATTGGTGATTCAGGCATTGATAAAGTCGTACCACATGATTTTTGGACAAGTGTAAAAGATACAGTTACAAGAGAGTTTTCAAAAGGCAATAGAGCCGATGGATTGATATTAGGTATTTTGGAAGCAGGTCAAAAATTAAAACAATTTTTTCCTTATCAAAAAATAGATAAAAATGAGCTTTCTGATGAAATTTCAAAAGGTTAAAAGATTACTTCAAACTTTCCTTAATTTATTCATAAAATCTTAAAAATGTCTGAATTTCATAATCTCATTATTAAAGAAATTAAGAAAGAAACCAATAATGCCGTTTCTGTTCTTTTTGATATCCCAGAAAATTTAAAAGCTGATTTCAAATTTATTCCAGGTCAGTATATTACTATTCAAAAAAATATTGATAAAAACGTTTTGCGAAGAGCATACTCAATTTGTTCTTCAACAAATAGTAATGAATTACGTGTAGCTATAAAAGAAGTTGAAAATGGAACTTTTTCGGTTTATGCAAACAAAAGTCTAAAAGCTGGTGATACACTTGAAGTTTCTGCTCCCGAAGGTAGATTTGTTCTAGATATAGAACAATCAAATAAAAAAAACTATATAGCTTTTGTGGCTGGTAGCGGAATTACACCTGTTTTATCAATGATAAAATCTGTATTAGAAACCGAGAAAGAAAGTAAATTTATTTTGGTTTATGGAAACAAATCTGTAGATCAAACAATTTTTAAAAATGAGCTTGATTATTTGGAAAGCGAGTACAGCAATCAATTTGCAGTACACTACGTGTTTAGCCAAAAAATAAGTGATAAAGCTTCTTTTGGAAGAATTGATTTAAAAGTAATTGATGACATTTTAAAACATAAATACAACGATATTGATTTTGATGATTATTTTCTTTGTGGGCCTGAAGAAATGATTGATTTAGTAAAAGGAACTCTATTAGATAATGGTATTGATGCCGATTTAATTAAATTTGAATTATTTTCTACTCCTACAAATAAGAAAGAAGTAATAAATGAAGATTTAACTGGTAATTCAAAAATCACTATTCTTTTAGATGAAGAAGAAACAACTTTTGAAATGCGTCAGGATGAAATTATCTTAGATGTTGCATTATCTAAAGGTTTAGATGCTCCATATTCCTGTCAGGGAGGTATTTGTAGTAGTTGTTTGGCAAAAGTTGTGGAAGGAAAAGCAATTATGGATAAGAATACCATTTTAAGTAAAGAAGAAGTTGATGAAGGTCTAGTTATAACTTGTCAGGCTCACCCGGTAACCTCTTCAATTAAAATTGATTATGATGATGTGTAATGTATATTTATTGATTTAAAGATCTTTAAATTTAAACTCCCCTTATGATAAGTGAATATGTCAATGCAATTTTAATCGGTTTTGGTTTAGCCTTTATGGTTGGTCCGGTTTTTTTTACTTTGATTGAAACTAGTATCACTAAAGGAGCAAGAGCGGCTTTAATATTTGATATAGGAGTTGTTTTGGCAGATATTACCTTTATTGTCATTGCTTATTATGGTAGTGTAACTTTTTTAGAAAATATTCAAGATGACCCAAGATTGTTCTTGTTTGGAGGTCTTGTTTTAACAAGCTATGGTTTTTTCACACTTTTTTATAAGAAAACTAAAAAAGTTGTTACAGATAAAGAATTAGTTGTTGTAGAGAACAATAATTATTTAGGTCTTTTTTTAAAAGGTTTCTTTTTAAACTTTATTAATATTGGTGTACTAGCTTTTTGGTTGGCAATTGTAATTGCAGTAAGTTCTAATTTTCAAATGAATGGATCAAAAATATTTCAATATTTTGCAATAGTTATTATTACCTTTTTACTAACTGATCTGGTAAAAATATTAGCAGCTAAACAATTAAAAGTAAAGTTAACACCTGTAGTGTTAAGAAAAATACGACAAATATTAGGAATATTTTTTATTGTATTTGGACTATTATTAGCTTCAAAAAGATTTCTTCCTCAAAAAACTATAGATAGATTTGACAAGGTAATAGAAAAAGTAAAGTAGGTTAAATTAATTAGCTTCTATTTCTAAGTTGTATTTGGTTGCAACTTTGTTAAAAATAGCTATTTTATTTTTGTTTTTTAGATCGTTGTACATATAACCAATTTTTTTTGCCGCATCAGTTCTATATGGTGAGTTTTGAGCAGTGTAAATAGTATATGCATGAATTAAATTATCAAGACCATCTTCAAAATTATCATTGGTATATAAAATCAATCCTAGTCCATAATACCCTTCAGGATCTTCTTTGTAGATAGAAATGAATTTATTGTAATACATAATAGCTTTATCATAATCTTTGGTTAAATTATAGGTAACGGCAATATTCATTAATGGCAGCCTTCCTTCTGGATTGATATCAAGAGATTTTAAATAAGATTCAATAGCTTTATCAAATTCATTATTTTTTCTGTATGTAACACCTAAATTATCCCATGCAAAAGCAAATTTTGGGTCAATATCAACAGCTTTTTTAAATTTTAAAAGAGCACTTTCAAAATCACCTTCTTCTCAATATTCCATTCCATCTTCATAAGCAAGTTGAGCTAAAACATTATCTGAATTTGCATGTTTGAATTCAGTATTTTCTGAAAAAGCAATTTGTTTTAAGGCCTCACAATGATCAACTAAATATGCTTCTATTTGTTTACTTGTAGCATTATTTGAATTTTTTTTAACTGATATTCCAATACAATTTTTAATGGCATCATTTATTTCGCTATTATCTGTATTTATATGAGAAATACATTCACAAGCTTCATTAGAAATAGTTTGGACATGATCTAATTTTGCTTCTTGGCTAAAAGCTGTAAATACTGTAAAAAGAAAAAGTAAGTTTAATAATTTCATAGACAATTTTTTTAAATTCCTGTACTACCAAAGCCGCCTGAACCGCGTTGGGTGTCATCTAAAACGTTTACTTCGTCCCATTTAGTATGTTCATGCCTAGCAATTACCATTTGAGCTATTCTGTCGCCATCATTTATTGTGAAATTATCATTAGATAGATTCACTAAAATTACACCAATTTCACCTCTATAATCGGCATCAATAGTTCCAGGAGCGTTTAATACCGTTATGCCATGTTTAGCCGCTAATCCACTTCTAGGCCTAACCTGAGCTTCATACCCTTCTGGTAAAGCAATAAATAAACCGGTTTTTATAATTGCTCTTTCCAACGGTTTTAGCGTAATAGATTCATTTAAGTTTGCCCGTAAATCCATTCCTGCTGAAGCCGAAGTTTCATAACTCGGAGTTTGATGTTTAGATTTGTTAATTATTTTAATTGTCATTTTTTATAATTTTTTGAAGTTCATTTTTTTCTTGAAAAAAGGCATAAGTGAGAAATATTGTTATCATTACTACTGAAACAAAATAATTATCTCTAAAATATAAAAAGGAAATACCTGAAAACAGGACAGAAATAAAAATATAGAAAAGTATTTTTTTTATCGGATATGGGATAGGATAGTACTTTTTTCCAATTAAATAAGAGCTAATAACTACAAAGCTATATGCTATTAATGTCGCCCACGCCGATGCCATATAACCAATTTTAGGAATAAAAATAATATTTATTAGAATGGTGATTATCGCTGCTATAACCGATAATAACATAGCAAACTTGGTTTTATCAGTTAGTTTATACCACACCGATAAATTATATGAAATTCCCAAAAATAAATTTGCCAATAATATGATTGGAACTATTGAAAGCGCTTGAAAATACTCTTCTTTTCCTAAAAGTAAATTTGCAAAAACATCTATAAAAACCACTATAAACAACATAAAAAATGAGCCAATGATTGTAAACCAAGTTAAAATTTTCGCATAGGTTTCCTTAGAATTTGCCTTATTTGCCTCATTGAAAAAATAAGGTTCTGCTCCGAGTCTAAATGCCATGATATATAAGGTCATAAAAACCCCAATTTTATAACAAGCAGCATAAATTCCCATCTGATCTTTTCCAATAAGTTTGCCAATTAATAATTTATCTAAGTTTTCATTGGTAATGAACGCCAAACTACCAACCATTAATGGTAGTCCGTATTTTAACATTTTGATTAATATTTGCTTGTCAAAATTAAATTTAAACTTAAAAAATGTTGGTAATAAGAAAAGAAACGTTACTAAACTTGCAATTAGGTTAGAGATAAAAATGAAAACTACTAAAGGATAATTATTATAATATTCTTCAAGAAATGTAGGCACATATCCTTCATTTTTTATTGTATATGGAACATATACTAAAAAGTAAATGTTTAATAAGGCATAAATAAGAATATTTAAAACTTTATAAAAAGTAAATTTTAAGGGTTTGTTCATTACTCTTAAATATGAAAATGGTAATACCATTAGAGTATCAAAAGAGGTAACTAAAACTAAAATTTGAAAATAAACAGGATTTTCAAATCCAAAAAAGTTGGATAAGCTTTCACTGTAATAAAGTGCTAAAACCAAGAATAAAAATGTTGTAAAAAGTAGACTTATAAACGAAGTAGAGATAACTTTTCCTTTGTTTTTTTCTTTGGTAAAAAATCGAAAAAAAGCCGTTTCCATTCCGTAGGTTAGCAATGCATTAATATAAGCGGCATATACGAAATACAAAGTATTTTCAGCATATTTATCAGATTGCAAAGTGCTTGTATGAAGTTTAACAAGAATTATATTTATTGCTCTGGGTAAAACGGCAGCAATCCCGTAAATGATAGTGTCTTTAAAAAACCGTTTAATTGTGCTCAACTATTAATGTTTGAATATATAACGAACAAAAATAAAATTTATGGAATATAAATACTAAATAATGTAGAGTTTATTTTAATTAAACAAAAAACCCTTGCCAAAAGCAAGGGTTTAAGTATTTAAAAAAAAATCAAATACTAAGCTTCAATTGGATCAATTGAAACATATGATCTATTGTCTTTTTTCTTTGTAAATTTTACAATACCATCAACTTGAGCATGTAATGTATGGTCTTTTCCCATATAAACATTATCACCCGGATGATGTTTTGTTCCTCTTTGACGAACTAAAATGTTACCTGCGATAGCACCTTGTCCTCCAAATATCTTTACGCCTAATCGTTTCGATTCTGATTCTCTTCCGTTCTTAGAACTACCTACACCTTTTTTATGAGCCATGATCTAAATTTTTAATTGGTTAAATTATTTTTTTGGACTTTCTTTTTTAGCTGCTACTTTTTTAGCTGTTGGCTTTTTAGCCTCAGCTTTTTTTGGAGCTACTTTTTTTGGAGCTGTTTTTTTAACAGTCTCTACTTTTTCTTTTACGACAGCTTTTTTAGCGGCAGGTTTTTTAGTTGCTACTTTTTTAACTGTTTCTTTTTTATCCTCAGTCGGTTTAGCTTCTTTTTTTGCAGGAGCTTTCGCTGAGATGTTTTCAATTTGGATTTCAGTTAAAAACTGGCGGTGACCATTTTTTACTCTGTATCCTTTTCTACGTTTTTTCTTAAAAACGATTACTTTATCACCTTTTAGGTGACTTAAGATTTTAGCAGTAACTACTGCACCTTTTATAGCCGGGGCGCCAAGAGTAATTTTTCCATCATCTAGTAAAAGAACATTGTCAAAAGATACTTTTGATCCTTCTTTTTCTTGTAAACGATGAACAAAAACCTTTTGGTCTTTTGCTACTTTAAATTGCTGCCCTGCTATCTCTACAATTGCATACATAAATTTATGTTTTTCGCTTTATTAATTATATAAAAATATGCCTATTAAATAGGCGGGTGCAAATATACATCTTTTTGTTAAATGAGAAAAACTTTTTTTGACTAAGAGAATTACTAAAATCATATTGATAAACAAGTCAATATGTTATTCTATTCCCGTTTATTGGTAAGGTAAATTCCCAATAGAATTATAATTCCTGCAAAGAGCTGACTAATATGTATTTTTTCACCATCTATAACTCCCCAAAAAATTGCAACAATGGGGATTAAATAAGTAACTGAGCTAGAAAAAATGGGTGAAGATATTTGTACAAGTCTATTAAATAAAGTTTTTGCTATAGCAGTACCAAAAATTGAAAGTATTATCATGTAAAATAATGATGATTTAGCTTTATAAATATAATTTACTTCAAAAAAATCAGAAAACCACAAT
>DAOVTF010000268.1 GCA_030633225.1 Flavobacteriaceae bacterium | reverse complement strand
TATAGGTTTGACCTTGATTGGCAAAAGCCATATATTCTAATTTATCTTTCCTTGTATAATTGAATTTATAATCATCATTAATATTAAGTGTAGTATCAATATATGTAGTATCATTTTTATAATTAATAATCTTATAATCAGTAAAATGTGTTTCACCACTAAGTTTAATTTGAATTTCTTTAGTGCTTACCCTAGTAGAATCATCAGGGTTATCAACATACCTGTTTTCAAAGGAAGGTACTCGGCCTTGATTGATTTGCGCTGAAGCGGAAATAGCAAAAAGAAAAAAAAATAAAAGTATTAAATTCTTAATCATGAAAATATTTTGATGTTGACAAAGGTAAAATTTTTGATGAAATAAATTTGACCGAAATTGATTTGGTTTAGTATTTTTGAAACAAGTAATATTATGCTTAAATCTAAATACTCAAAATATAAATTTGAAGCAGGTACCGATGAAGCCGGAAGAGGTTGTTTAGCGGGCCCTGTAGTTGCGGCAGCAGTAATTTTACCTTCTGATTTTAAGCATGATTTGTTGAATGATTCTAAACAACTTTCTGAAAAAAAACGGCAACTTTTAAAACCAATTATTGAAAAAGAAGCTTTGTCTTTTAGTGTTTCTTTTGTTTATCAACAAAAAATTGATGAGATTAATATTTTAAATGCATCTATTTTAGCAATGCATTTTTCCATTGAAAAATTAAAAATTCAACCTGATTTTATTATTGTAGATGGGAATAGATTTAAAAAGCATCAAAATATTCCCCATAAAACAATAGTTAGAGGAGATAGTAAATATTTAAGTATTGCTGCAGCATCTGTTTTGGCTAAAACTTACCGTGATGATTATATGGAGAAACTTCATTTAGACTATTTGGCTTACAATTGGAAGAATAATAAAGGATACCCAACCAAAGAACATCGTCAAGCAATAAGAGATTTTGGAGTTACGGAACATCATCGAAAATCATTTAAATTACTTCCTGAACAATTAAAATTGGAATTATAAAAATACGAATTATTTGTAATTACAAGAAAAATGTCTTATATTTGAAGACAAATGTCTTAAATATGAGTTTACAAAATAATATTAATGATGATTTTAAAAAAGAAGTTAATAATTTAGCTAAGGAAGTTTCTGCAGTTTACAAGATTGGCTCAGGTAAAAAATCAATTACTTATAAAGATTTTTTAAGTAACAAAATGTTAATTGTGCATTCTATTCGTAAGGGTATCTCTTATTCTTTTTTTAATAAAATTAAAACAAATGCCCCTTTTACTGAAATTGAATGGGCAGATTTTTTAAATATTTCTACAAAATCCTTGCAGCGATATAAAAATGAAAAACAACATATTTTTAAACCAAATCATTCTGAAAAAATTATTGAATTAGCAGAAGTAACTAATTTTGGAAATGAAGTTTTTGATAATAATAAAGATTTTTATACTTGGCTAACAACAATTTCTATTGCTTTAGGATCTATGAAACCTATTGAGTTATTAAAAGATTCTTATGGTAAAGAAATGGTTATGGAAGAATTAAACCGTATTGATCAAGGTGTTTTTGTTTAAAATTTATGTTGCAAGTTTATAGGTTGTCTCGAAAAAAATATGCTTCTGAATTATCAGGAATTGGTGCCTCAAAATCGGGTAACCGATGGAACTCAAAAGGAACAGAAATTATTTACTGTGCTAATAGTAGAGCTTTAGCCATGGCAGAGGTTTCTGTGCATTTAAGTTTAATAACTTTACCAAAGGATTTTGTGATGTTAGAAATTAATATACCAAAATCAATTGCTATTCAAAATATAAATAATAAAGATCTTCCTGAAAATTGGAATGACTTTCCACATACTAATAAAACTCAAAAAATGGGAGATGTATTTATTTATTCTAGCAAAAAATGTATCTTAAAAGTACCTTCGGCCGTTGTTAAAGGGGATTTTAATTATTTGATAAATCCACATCATAAAGATTTTAAAAAAATAAAGATTGTCAATTTCTATAAGTTCCCGTTTAATAGGAGGTTGTTTGAATGATTCTAAATTAACGGGTATTTTTTAAAGCTGAGTTTGATTACTCCTAATCAATTTAAAAACCTTTCTTTTATCGGATGAAAAAAGAAAAAAAATCTTTTCCATTCGAGGCGATTGCTGGGCAACGTTCTCTTTCACACCATCATGTTATTTTTATCTAGGTTTCACTTCGATAAACGCAATTCCAGTGTTTCTTTCACTATTGCTAGCGAATGGGTTTAAAATTCTCGGATAATTCTTGTTATTCAATTTTGATTTCGTTTTAAAACTCCTCAAATACCTGTATCCATCGGTATAGATTAACTAATAAAATGTATTATAAGCTATAATCTGACCATTTTCTATTATCGGAATTTCTATTCCATAAACAATTCCGTAATTAGGATCATCATCTTTAGTAATTCTAATATAAAAGATCAGCCCTTCGTGATCAAATTCTAGTAAAAAATAGGTTCTCCCATCTTCTTCAAGTTTAATTACTTTATTAATTGGCGTAACTAATTCATCAAAATAGTATTTATTTGTTTCCGGGTAATAAAGTTTTAGCTCATTACTCTTTAATTCAATATGAAGTGGATATTCAAGAGTTATAACAGTTTCGCTGTCCCTTCCAATTGTTAGAGGCCATTTATTTTGTGCATCAAAAATAATGGTTTGGGCTGAGGTAATTCCTGTAAATAATAATAAGAGAAATACTAATTTTTTCATGGGGAATGGTTTAATTAAATTAATAAAAGATCTTCAAAAATAAATATAATCTTCTAAAAAATAAATATATAACCAAAAAGTTAGTCTTTATTTACTCTAATTTTATTAATTACCCTTGATAAAAATCCATTAAAAATTTCAAATGTAGATATTATAGTAGTAGAAACCATCAAAGAAGGAAAATCGGTTTATAAGAAATAAGCTCAAAAAAATTAAATCTAAAATCTTATATTTATTTAAATACCAGATTTTTTTATGTATCAAAATTAATGAATTTTGTATTATTGCAAACTCAAAAAACTAATGTAATGATCAAAAGAAACAAGGCAAGTATTCCAAAATTTATCATTCATAAAATTGGAAATAAGTTTAATGATACACGTAATTTATTTTCTGAAAAACCAGTTGTATTTGATGAAGCTAGTTATAAGTTAATGCTTCCTTTTTTATTAAAACCTTTTGGAAACGTGACAGAGAGTTTTAGGTTTCATCATCATGCCGACGT
>DAOVTF010000139.1 GCA_030633225.1 Flavobacteriaceae bacterium | reverse complement strand
GGAAAATCAAATTTATAAGCATTAATAATAAGGGCTTCTTTATAGCTATTAAAAGATTCACTTTTCCAGGGAACAATTGCATTTTCATAAATAGATAAAGAAGTGTTTGGTATTACCAGGTCTTCGTCAATACCAATAATATTTCCATATCCATCACACTTTGGACAGGCTCCATAAGGGTTATTAAAACTAAACAGATGAATATTCGGTTCAAGAAATGAAATATTATCCAATTCAAATTTATTACTAAAAGTTCTGATTTTGTTTTCAGAAATATCTTCAATAATACAAGTTCCTTTACCTTCATAGAAAGCAGTTTGAATAGAATCAGCCAATCGATTTAGGAAATCTTCATCATTTTGCACTACGATTCTATCAACAACCAAATATAGATCTTTGTCTGTTTTTTGATCAAATTCATCAATTCTTATTATTTTATCTTTAACCTTTAACCGTGCAAAACCTTGTTGTTTTAAAATATTTATTAGAATATCTAATTTTTTATCTTTTTCAATATGTACAGGAGAGAGAAGTAAAAGTTTTGATTTTTCATCAAATTGCTGCACATACTTTACTACATCATTTACTGTATCTTTTTTAACCTGATCGCCGGAAATAGGAGAGAAGGTCTTGCCAATACGGGCATAAAGTAATTTTAAATAGTCATAAATCTCGGTTGAAGTACCAACAGTTGACCTCGGATTTGTACTATTTACTTTTTGTTCAATAGCAATAGCTGGAGAAATTCCTTTTATAGAAGTTACTTTTGGTTTGTTTAATTTACCCAGAAATTGTCTTGCATAGGATGATAGACTTTCCACATATCTTCGTTGACCTTCTGCGTATAATGTGTCAAAAGCGAGGCTCGATTTACCTGATCCAGACAGTCCTGTGATGACTACAAGCTTATTTCTTGGTATATTTACATCAATATTTTTTAAATTGTGAAGCGAAGCTCCTATAATGATGATATTTTCTTTAAAATCGTTATTTTTCAAGGTTTAACAGAGTATATTGGTTTACGGTTGACAAATATACTAAGTTAATTTTGTTAATAAAAATGGTATAAATGTTAAAAAAAACAAAATAAATTGTAAAAAAATTTGTTTATATGGAATAAATGTATTTATATTTGTCCCGAGACTTTGAAAAAGAAACTAGTCTCCCCTAAATTAATATTAACATAAAATTTCGCTTATAGTATAGTTCTACTTTTCATAACAATAATAATCGAAACCTATTAGTAAATGGTTTCAATAAAAAAGGGGAATTATGCATACAAAGAAATTAGACGATAGCGTCTTAGTTAGTAGTTACATTGAAGGCAACGAGAGATCATTAGAAATCTTAATTCTACGCCACAAACAAAGAATTTTCAGTTTTATTTATTCAAAAGTACAAGATAGAGATGTCGCTGATGATATTTTCCAAGATACTTTTATTAAGGTTATTAATACTTTAAAATTGGGTAAATATAATGAAGAAGGTAAATTTTTACCATGGACAATGAGAATTGCTCATAATTTGGTAATTGATTTCTTTAGAAAAGGAAATAGAATGCCAACTTTTCAAAATACAGATGAATTTGATATTTTTTCTGTATTAAGTGATCAAACTTTAAGTGCGGAAAGTGAATTGATCAAAAATCAAATTCATTCAGATGTAAGAAAATTGGTTGATGAATTACCAGATGATCAAAGAGAGGTTTTAATGATGAGAATTTTTAAAGGAATGAGCTTTAAAGAGATTTCTGATCAAACAGATGTAAGTATTAATACAGCCTTAGGAAGAATGCGTTATGCATTGATAAACCTAAGAAAAATGATTGATAAGAATAATATTATCTTAACTAATTAGTAGATAATTAAATATTTTTTAAATCTTTTACAATAAAGGTTAAAATTTTGCGTTATCTTATTAATCCCTAAAACAAAAAAAGATTTATGGCAAAACTTTACACTGAAAGATTTTTCAAAGAAAAATTGGATCCAAAAACAGAAACTGTAAATTTTCTGTTGAATTATTCAAAATCGATTAAGTCTATTAAGACTAAAAAAGAAAGCTTAATGTTTCATTTGAATTAATCGGAAAAAGCTCTTAAATATATTTTAAGAGCTTTTTCTTTTTTTAAAAACTTAAGAATTTAATACTTGTCGTGTTTTAAATCATGGCAAGTATTTTTTTATTTTTTAATCAGATTTTTCCTACCAATTTGATTAAAAATTATATCTTTTTCAATATCCCATCCTCTTGCTGGCGAATATTCTCTTCCGTAATAGATGATTTGTAAATGAAGTGTATTCCATAACTCTTTTGGAAAAAGCCTTTTTGCATCTTTTTCTGTTTGAACTACATTTTTACCATTACTTAAATTCCACCTGTACATCAATCTATGAATATGGGTATCTACAGGAAAAGCAGGAATATTAAAAGCCTGACTCATTACCACCGAAGCCGTTTTGTGGCCAACAGCAGGTAATTCTTCCAGATCTTGAAAGTTTTGTGGTACCATTCCTTGATGTTTATCAATTAATATTTTTGATAACCCATAAATTCCTTTTGATTTCATTGGTGATAAACCTACCGGTTTGATAATCTCTTTTATTTCTTCAACAGAAAGTTTAACCATATCATACGGATTATCAGCTTTATTAAATAAAATTGGTGTTATTATATTTACTCGCGAATCTGTACTTTGAGCAGAAAGTAACACCGAAATTAATAAAGTATATGGGTCTTTGTGACTTAGAGGAATAGGAGGAGAGGGGTATAATTCATGTAGTTTGTCAATTACAAATTGTACTTTTTCTTTCTTATTCATATGATGTTTAATAGTAAATTTTGAGATCTAAAAGTACAAAGTTAAAATTTGTTCCATAGTTTATTTGTCAAATTGTTTTATATATGATTTTTACTTTTTAACTTTCAGCATTAAATAATTTTAATAATGATAGGATGATCAAATTGAAAATAGGTGATAAAGCACCAGACTTTAAAGTTAAAAATCAAAAAGGTGAAATAATTAGTTTAAAAGATTATAGAGGAAAAAAAGTAGTTCTATTCTTTTACCCAAAAGCGAGTACTCCCGGATGTACAATGGAAGCTAAAAATTTAAGAGATAATTATCAAGATCTTACCACTAAAGGTTTTGAAGTTGTTGGGGTAAGTGCAGATTCAGAAAAGAGACAGTTAAATTTTAGTCTCAAAAATGAATTACCTTATAATTTATTAGCAGATGAAGAAAAAGATGTTATTAATTCTTATGGCGTTTGGGGTCCTAAAAAATTTATGGGTAGAGAATATGATGGCATCCACAGAACCACTTTTGTTATTGATGAAAATGGGATGATTGAGAATATAATTACAAAAGTAAAAACCAAAGCCCATACGGAACAGATATTAGAATAATTTAACATTAAAATTAAATAATTAATCTAATTCCACTTATTTGAAATTGGCGATAACAGTTTTATAAGTGTAGCCGAGACTAAAACACTTTTAGGTATTGTATAATACCTATTTTGCTTGCTTTTCATGTTTTCTTTTTGAATAACCGAAAAGTTTTTTGTCTTTTATAATTTGAGAAACTCCTTCAGGTAACATTTCTTCCCAACCTTGTTCGCCATGAGATATCATTTTAAATACTTTACGAGAAAATATTTCTAATATTTCAGGGTTAAATTCATCCAAGTCGTTGATTCGACCATTAAATTTAAAATATTTGTACAACTCTTTCATTCTTGGATGAACTTTTAAGTTGTCACTTGTTAAAATTTCTCCAGTCTGTAAATCTTTTAAAGGATAGAGATAAATTTTAAGGTCTTTATAAAACAATTTTCCAAAAGCTTCTAAAACACCTCCACTCATATCTCGGTAATATTTTTCGTCAAAAATCTGTATCAAGTTATAAACACCCATGGCAAGCCCCATTCTAGCTTTGGTATACTCAGCGAAATAATCAACTAATTTATAGTATTCTTGAAAATTAGTTATCATAACAGTCTGACCAAGAGAACATAATAATTCAGCACGATCTAAAAAATCACGTTCATTTATTTTCCCTTCCGCTCGTAAATTTGCAAGTGTAATTTCAAAAATGATATAAGTATTTTCTTCTTTAACTTTTTTTTCTGCTAAAAACATCTTTTTTGATTCTTTGTAAATTTCCATATTTACTCTAGTTACCGGACGATAACTGCCACGAAGTGCTAAGATGTTCTTTTTATACAATTGTTGAGCAGGTAATAAATTATTGCCGTCCGGTCCAAACATTACGGCATCTGTCATACCATTTTTTACTAAATGCAAACTCATCAATCTGTTATCAACATACATAAAGCGAGGACCAGAAAAGTCTACCATATCAACTTCAATAGTATCTTGATCGATGTTATCATAAAAGGATTTTAGTAGATCTTTAGGGTTATCATTCAAATAAAATGCTCCATAAACCAAATTTGCTCCTAAAACACCCAACGTTTCCTGTTGTAACTTAGAATCGTTTTGTTTAAAGCGAACATGTATAACAATCTCATTATAATCTTCTAAGGGATCCATTTGAAATCTAATACCCACCCATCCGTGACCTTTAAATTTTTTAGCAAAATCTATAGTTGTTACGGTGTTGGCATAAGCAAAAAATATTTTATCAGGATGTTTATCTCGATTTAATCTTTCTTCCATTAAATCAATCTCATGGGATAACATTTTTCTTAGTCTTGATTCCGTTACGTAGCGATTATCCTTTTCAATACCATATATCGCATCGGAAAAATCTTTATCGTAAGCCGACATAGCTTTGGCGATGGTTCCAGATGCACCTCCAGCTCTAAAAAAATGACGAACCGTTTCTTGGCCAGCACCTATTTCTGCAAAAGTACCGTAGGTATGTTTATTCAAATTTATGCGAAGTGCTTTTTGTTTAATCGAAGGAACGTGTTCTAAATGAGTATCACCTTTTAATAAAGCCATTTTTCTAGTTTTTCGCAAAGTTACTTAACTTTTTTACATTCATATATTATTGATATGATTTTTTGCGTTTTTAAATAAAACAAAAAAAGATTATTGATATAATAATCAATAATCTTTTTTATTTGTATTAGCCTTATATTAACCTATTTACATATTTTTTAATTCCTGTAAAAGTTTAGTTAAAGCATCTTTAGCATCACCAAAAAGCATGGAGGTTTTTTGATTATAGAATAATTCATTTTCAATTCCGGCATAACCAGGTTTCATACTACGTTTATTTATAATAATATGTTTTGCATTTTCAACATCAAGAATTGGCATACCATAAATTGGGCTGCTAGGGTCATTATGAGCAGCAGGGTTAACAACATCATTGGCTCCAACAACAAATACAACATCAGTACTTTGAAATTCTGGATTCACATCCTCCATTTCAGCTAATTTGTCATATTCAACATTAGTTTCTGCAAGAAGAACATTCATATGACCGGGCATACGACCGGCAACAGGATGAATAGCATATTTTACATCAATTCCTTTACTGTCTAATAATTGTTCTAATTCATGAATAACATGTTGCGCCTGAGCAACAGCCAAACCATAACCAGGAACAATAATTACTTTTTGTGAATAATTCATTAAAATTGCAACATCACTAGGAGTTGTTTCTTTAATACTACCTTTTATTTTACTTCCAGTTGATTCGGCTACAGAACTACCTTCGCCAAAAGCTCCAAATATTACATTTGATAGTGGTCTATTCATTGCTTTACACATAGCTAGTGTTAAAATTGTACCGGCAGATCCTACTAAAATACCTCCAGTAAGCATTACCATATTTCCGTACAAGAAACCTCCAAACGAAGCCGCTAACCAAGTAAATGAATTCAATAATGAAATAACCACGGGCATATCTGATCCACCAATTTGAATTACAAATAATACAACATAAAGAAGTGAAGCAAAAAATAAAAGATAAACATATAATTGATTATCAG
>DAOVTF010000143.1 GCA_030633225.1 Flavobacteriaceae bacterium | reverse complement strand
TTTTCTATTCCTAACCCTAAAAAAAATTTATCAGTTTTAATAATGTCTTTTCAAAAACTTTCAACTAATCTTTCTGCTGTATTTCGTCTTACTAATTCCATTTGCCATAAACGGTCTTGTGCATGGGCATAGCCTAAAGCAATATATGCATCAGCTTGATTTTGTGCATAAATATGCGGAACTCCTATCTCATCATAATATACAGTTACTTCGTCTTTCAAGTCGTTTAACTGAAGTTTTCCACTATAAGTAGGCTTACTGTTTTGTATAAAAAACCAAATTCCTAAAACCAGTATTACAATAAATATTAGAACTATTTTAAAAATATTTTTGAGCATAATTGTAAATTTTTACTCAAATATATAAGAAATAAAAATTATAATAACTTTATTTATCCCATTTTCCATTTTTACGAAGTATCTCTACTATTTTTTCAGCTTGCTTTGTTAATTCCATTTTATCAACTTTGGTAGTTCGAGTAATTGGGAACGGTTTATCTGCAGGCCAAATCTCTATATGTTGTGGTCTTTTAAAAGCAGCAATGTTTTTGCAGAATTCCATTAATTCATCTGAAGAAATAAATGCATCCTTTTTAGGTTTTATAAAAGCAAATATTCCTTCATCAAAAATTTTATGCTTCACCCCAACAACACTTACCTGGTCAACTTTTGGATGTTTAGCTATAAAAGATTGAATCTCATCTGGAAAAACTTGATAGCCCTTTTGCTTAATAATAAACTTAGCTCTTCCTGAAAGAAATAAACCCATATATGATCCCATATCCTTAAAATAACCTAAATCACCACTATATAAAATTCCTTCTTTTGAAATTGCTTTTTTGGTAGCTTCTGGATTTTTATAATATCCCATAAACACAATTGGCGGATGGTAACATATTTCTCCATTTTCTCCGTCAAGTAATTCTTCTCCAGCAGATCCATCTATATGCATAGGTTTTCGAATGGACACCCGAGCTAAATCATTAAAACATTGACCTACTTGCCCTGCCATTTCTTTTACCGATATATTACTAGGTGTAAAAGTTACAAATCCAGCCGTTTCTGTCATACCAAGACCAGTACCAATATTAGGTGCCATAGTTGTTAATTTTTCAAGAAAATCTACATCTACTGATGATCCTCCATAAACTGCAAACCTTAAACTTGATAAATCGTATGAATCATAATTAGGATCATTCCACATCATTCTAAATTGAGTAGGGATTTGACCCAAAATTGAAATCTTATATTTTTCAATTGCTTTTAAAGATGCCTCAACACTAAATATTTTAAGAAAAACAGCACTACCACCCACAAAAAAAGTAGTCATCATTGTTTCGGTTATACAAGCAACATGACTCGGTGGTAAATTTATCAACATACTGTCATTCTTATCTATTTCACCTCCACTTGACAAAATTCTATTTTGTACAATAATATTTTCATGATTCATTAATGCCGGTTTTGGTGAACCTGTAGTGCCAGTTGTAAAAATAATTATTGCAGGTGTTTTGGTTGTAATTTTACTATATGCTTTATTTAAATTACCTGTCAAAACATCTTTCATTTTTAACCAAACAAGTTTTGGTTTTGACATCATTTGCTGAATAGAAATAGCACCTTCAATTATCTTATCCGATTTTGGGTCTGCAACAACTTGAACAATATGATTAATATAGTCACAATTATCTTTAATGTATTTGCCTAATTCATTAAAATCTATTTGTTGGGTTTTTCCATGAAGGAAAAAAATATTTGGTTTTATTTTATCAAGATCTCTGCGAATTTCTTCTTTTTTTAATCTTAGATCTAATGGAGCAAAAATAGCGCCTATCTTTAAACAAGCGTACATTATAGCAGCATGCTCAGGAAATAACACCAATTGTGTTGCCACAACGTCTCCTTTTCTAACACCCATATCTAACAACCGAAGTGCAAAATAATCTATAAGAGATAATAGCTTTTTATAACTTAAAAAACGATTATCTTCAAACTGAATTATAGCTGTTTTATTTGGAGTTTCAAATGCCCATTTTTCAATATAATTGTTTAATAATGGTAATTTCCAATCGTTGTTCATCGTTGATTAATTTTCTTTAAATAAAATTTGCCCTCCTTTAATTACAGTTTCCTTTTTATTATTTAAAACATCAAAATAAAGTGCATTAATTTCCTTTTTTAATAACCTAACTGTAATTTTATTTGGAGGCACAACCATTCCTGTAAACTTTGATGACACAGATTTAATTTGATCTAAATCTGTTATAAATTCTTTGTCAAATATTATTTCTAAAGATTTTGCAAAAGTACAAGTACCTTGTAAAATATTATTTGGTAAGCCAATTGACTTAGCAAATTTTGAATCGGTATGAATAGGTGCATCAATATTTGCTTTATTTGCATAGATAAAGGGTAATTCCTTATCAATTGATATCGTTTTTATCCAAACTGGTGATTCTTCAACTATTTTAGTTTTTGGTGTTTTTTCATAATTTTGTGCTTTACCTATACATCTAACACCAAATAATAATCCTCCGGAATATTCAATAGCAACAAGTTCTTCATCACAATAATATGCAAATTTGATTATTATTTTAGTGCCTTTTTTATGAGGAGATACACTCCATATTTTACTTTTTACTGTCAAAATTTGAGGTACATCTATTTTTTTATAATAGTGAAATTGCTCTGATAAATGAATAATAGTTTTTAATATTTCATCATCAATTTTGGTAATTAAATAATCATTTAAATTTTCAATAATTTGCCAACTTATCTGTGTATAAAATAAAGAATGTAAATCTTTTTTAAAAACACTTTTATCCCCATTTTTAACTGCATCATTATAATTCTTTGCCTCTTTTTGATTTATTTTAAATTCAAAATCTTTAATATTAGTATGAATTACACTAGAAGATATTTTTAACCTCTTCCTAAATAGAAGTCTAACCAAAGATGATATTTTGTACATACCTAGATTCATAACTGATACTAAAATAAATTTGATTAGTTTATTGGTTCTAAAATCAACTTATCTTTGGATTTTTGAATTTCTTCTTTATTTAACATCATTTTCACAAACTCACCATCCAAATATTTTTGAGCTTGATCTTTATAATGCTTGCTAAACACATTACCTGATTGACCTGTCGGTAAAATAGCTACACTATTTTCTACATCACTAAAATCAATAATACGTCTTGTGGAAGGGCCCGCCCTCACTTCATATTTTCCACTTCCGTTTAACGGAAATAAATGATTATTAATCACTTCATTACCTCCATTAGTAGTAAAAGGACCAACATTAAAAAAGTTTTTTAACAAGGCTACTTTATCAAATGTATGCTTATGCGTAACAGTTAAAACTTTGTTCCATGTCCAATCTTGTATATTTCCACCAAATTGTATTTCTAAAGCTTTAATGGCTTCATGAAATGATGTTGTAAATATTTCATCTCGATTTTCTTTTATATCTTTTGTTGCTACATCATCCCACCAAATAGATTTACTAGATGCTATTTGTTTTGCAATTTGTCGTTTGTACAAATGTGTTTTTAAAAATTGTTTGAACTGTTCTTCACCCATTTCATCTGCAAAAGTATTTCTTAAAATTTGATAAATCAACTTGTTATAAATAACTGGAGCAATATCATTTACTTTGTAGTCGGCATTCCATTGTTCCAAAATTTGAATTGCTTTTTTATCTGTATCTGATAAATTTACTTTAGATAAATTTTTTATAATTGTTCTAACATTCTTTTCCACTACAGGAGACTTTGTGTCTAAAATCATTTCCTTCATATCATTTTTTGTAAAATCATTTTTGGGATTTAAAATATCTACTATTCTCTGTGCCCTATCTTCGGGCAAATAATATCCTGGATACAAAACACCAACAATAGAATCAGGTTGATTATTAGCGGAGTACACATAATTCCAAGGTGGATTTATAGCTTGTGGGTTTTGAGAAAAATCTAAATAACTCAATTGGTCATCTTCTCCATTTGATCCATTTAAAATAAACTTCGGATTGACATCATTCTTTCTTGTATATAATTTTGCAGCAGCAAACCAAGCTATATTATCCTGATTATCACCATACGTCATATTTAAACCAGGAGCATTAATTTTGGCAATGCCTCTTTTAAAGTCTGAAAAAGAATTGGCATGTGAAATTCTATATGACGCTTCAATAATTTCATTCTCGAATTTTGTATATACCCAATCCATAGCGATATCATTATCACTATTAATAATCTCAATAAAATCATTTACAATTGGGCCGTGTTTTCCTTCTTTTACTTCAAAGGTAACATCTTCACCATCTTTAACTTTAATCGTTTCCTTTCTAATCTCATATTTTTGATCAATAGGTTCTTTATAAAAATCAATGTCATCATTCTCAAACATGGTCATCCCGTAGGCATACTTATGATTGTGCCCCAATAAGGGAAAAGGGGTAAGCGCAAGATTAAAACCATAAATTTCAAAATCAGGTGTAACAATATGTGATTGATACCAAATTCCTGGTTGCGAAAACACAACATGTGGATCATTTGCAAAAATAACTTTATTATTTTTTGACTTTTTTGATCCAACAACCCAACTATTACTTCCTATAAAAGGAGGTACAGGTGAAGTTTCTAATATTTCATTTATAGATTTACTTATATTGTTAGCGTATTTTTTATCCAGATTTGGGTTATGTGTAGGAATAACAACAGATTCATCATCTGATAAAATCACAAATTCAGACAAATATTCATCTCCTAATTGTTGTCTCAAATTGGTTAATAAGGGATCTGTTTTATACGCTTGAGCAAAACTAAAACCCATATACCCGAAAACGTTATAAATATCTTGAATCGTATATCTTTCTTTTTTCACACTTGTTAATCTAAATTCTATAGGTGTAGCACCTTTTACAATAAATTGATTAATACCACTCAAATAAGCTTGAGATAAATAGTAACCTTGTGTAGTGGTATCTAATTTTTGAATATCTTTTGCAGCTGCCTTTTCAATTCCTAATCCTTTAAAGAATTTATCTGTTTTGATCATCTCTTCTCCAAATATTTCTGATAATCTTCCTGCTCCTATTCTTCTCATCAATTCCATTTGCCATAAACGATCTTGAGCGTGAACATAACCTAAAGCAACATAGGCATCATGTTGATTTTGTGCATAAATATGAGGAACTCCTATATCATCATAATATACAGTTACTTCATCTTTTAAATCATTTAACTGAAGTTTTCCACTATAAGTAGGCTTACTATTTTGTATAAAAAACCAGGATCCGATAAGGACTAAAACAATAAGGACTAAAACAATTTTAAAAAATTTTTTTACCATTAGATTAAATTTTTTATTAACGGTTTTGGTATAATATTTAGCTGTTAAACAAGTGGATAATTTTTTGTAGGGAAAAAATCCACAGTAAAAATACATATACCATTGAATTATTCACTGACTCAGCTATTTTTTATACCCGCTGTTATGGTTAGTATTTTATTCTTAAAATACATTGTCTAATGTACCTGCATTTAAAATTCTTTCCTTTGAAGAGTATCTTGGACTCTGAGGTGCCTTTCCTTTAGATTTCCCGAGGGAAACTTTTTTTATCTTTTCAGCAGGTTTTGTAAAATGTAGAATATATTTATTTGTATCTTCCCATTGCTCTATTGATTTTATCTCTGCAATATGCGTTATTGCTGAAATTGGAGCAACTTGATATGCAGCAATGTACTTAATTTTAGGAATCATTGATGAATTTAACCTGATAGCATACCAACAATTTTCGTTAATAAAAACATCTTTAAATCCTTCCTCTCGTGCTGGAATTACAATTGTATCAATATTGGAAATATCAATTTT
>DAOVTF010000202.1 GCA_030633225.1 Flavobacteriaceae bacterium | reverse complement strand
TCATCTGCTGGAAAATACCCTACAAATGAGGATATATATTGGGTATCACCAGTCCAATAATCAGTCTGACAAGTTCCAGTTTTACCAGCCATAGAAAAATTAGCATCATATATATTAGTGGCTGTACCTCTTTTCACTACGTTAAGCATCATTTCCTTCACTTTATCTATAGTTTCTTGCGAGCATACTTTTGGATTTATAACTTCTTTTTCAAATTTTGTAATCACATTGCTTTGTGTTCTAATTTCTTTTACAAATCGTGGTTTTACCATCTCACCATTATTAGCTATTGCATTATAAAAAGTTAAGGTCTGTAATGGTGTTATTGAAACCCCGTATCCATAAGCCATCCATGGTAACGATAGCCCATTCCAGGTTTTTTTATTATTTGGATCTGGAATAATTGGCTCACCTTCCCCTTTAATAGGCAAACCAATTTTATCCCCCACATTCATTCTATTTAAACCTTGAATAAATTTATTTGGATTATCTTTATAATTGTCATTTATAATTTTTACTACACCTACATTTGAAGAAACTTCAAATACTCTTGCAGCAGATATTTTTCCATATCCACCCCTGTGAGAATCTCTTACTGATTTGCCATGAAAAGTAATTACACCATTTTCGGTATCAATTATACTTGTTGTATCAATTACTTTATCTTCTAGAGCAACTATTAAACCCATTAGCTTAAAGGTTGATCCTGGTTCATGAGATTCATAAATGGCATAATTTCTTTGTTCAAAATATGTGCCTTTTGAAGTCCTTCCCAGGTTTGAAATCGCCTTAACTTCACCAGTTTTAGTTTCCATAACAACTACTGAACCGTGATCTGCTTTAAACTTTTCAAGCTGACTTAGTAAAGCGTGATGCGCAACATCTTGTATATTCAAATCAATGGTTGTAATTATATCTTTACCATCAATAGGTTCAATTTCATTATTATCATTTAAAGGTTTCCACTGGCCTTTAGCAATTTTTTGTTTTAATCTTTGTCCGTTTTTACCTCTTAAAAATTCGTAAAAACTTCCTTCAATCCCAACTCTCCCTCTATAATCATCATAACCAACAGCACGTTCAGCAATTTTACCAATTGGATGTTCTCTCACCGTGCGTTGTTCAACAATAAACCCTCCACGATAGGTGCCCAATTTGAATATTGGGAATTTTTTTATTTTTTGATAATCGTTATAATTTAGGTTTCTGGTAATAAATAAATATCTGTTTTTATTTGCTCTAGCTTTTCGGATATAATTCTCATAAAAACTTGCACTTTTTCCTAACATCTCAGATAAAGACTTGCTCAAATCTTTGATTCCTTTTTCAAAATCATCATCAGAAACGGTAACAGCATCCATTCTTACATCAAACTTTGAAATTGAAGTCGCCAATAAGCTTCCATCTGAAGTATAGACACTTCCTCTATTGGCAGAAATTTCAAATGTTTTAACAGTTCCTTGTTCCGCTAATTTTCGATATTCATCACCATTAATAAACTCAATTTGAACCAATTGATAACCAATCAAAACGGCAAACAAAAACATAAACCCGGTAAGTAAGTATACTTTGTTTAATATTTGTTTTTTTTGAACTGCCATGATTAATTACTAATTTCTACTTTAATTTTTCTAGGAGGTGTTTCTGAGATAAATAATCCGCTCTCATTTAATCTTTTTGAAATACTAGATTCCATTTTTAATTTCATCAAGTCTGATTTTGTTGCAACAAACTTTGATCGTAATTCTCTTTTTTCTTTATTTAATAATGCTATTTTTTGTACTTTTTTATCTATTTGATGAGAACTTGTGATCATTAATAAAGCTAAGACCGTTAAGAAAATTAGAAAACCCCAGTTTTTTCTTGCATCTTCATCAACCAGAAATTTTCCTTTTAAGATGTTGTAAAGTGTTTGCTTGGTTTTAGACATTATTTTTATTTCCCCTTATTCCTTAGACTGATTTCATTTCTTTTTTTCCGCTATTCTTAATTTTCCGCTTCTTGCTCTATTGTTTTTTTTAATTTCTTCTGTTGATGGTACTATCAGTTTTCCAACTTTTTTTAAAGGAACATTAATGTTTCCATAAAAATCTCTTTCAGGCTCTCCTTCAAATTTCCCGTTTTGTATAAATCTTTTTACCAATCTATCTTCTAAGGAATGATAGGAAATTACACTTAGTCTTCCTTCTTCTTTTAACAATTCAGGTGTTTGAATTAGAAATTCTTTTAACACTTCAATTTCTTGATTAACTTCAATACGAATTGCCTGAAATATTTGAGCTAAAATTTTATGTTCTTTAGCTTTTGGTAAAAATCTTTGTAATACTTCCTTTAATCTGAAACTTGTTTTAATCTCTTCATTCCTTCTAGCATTAACTATTTCTTTTGCTAATGCTCTTGAATTTCTTAGATCACCATATTGAAATAAAACTGAACTTAACTTTTCTTCTTCATATTTATTAACCACATGATAAGCAGATAATTCATCTCCCTGATTCATTCGCATATCTAAATCTGCATCAAATCGAGTTGAAAAACCTCTTTCAGCCTCATCAAATTGATGAGAAGACACTCCTAGATCTGCTAATATTCCATCTACTTTTGTAAGCCCATAAAAACGTAAAAAACGTTTGATGTAGCGAAAATTTTCATTGATTAAAGTAAATCGTTCATCATCAATAGAATTTTCTAATGCATCCTTATCTTGATCAAAAGCAAACAACTTTCCATTATCACCTAGTCGTTTTAAAATCTCTTTAGAATGACCTCCTCCTCCAAAAGTCACATCAACATAAATTCCGTTTGGATCAATTTTTAAACCATCAACACTTTCAAAGAGCATTACCGGATCATGATAACTCATCATGCTCATCATTTACATTTCCCATCACATCTTCGGCGAGATCAGCAAAATCAACCGTAGCTTCATCTATGGCATTTTCATATTTTGCTTTATCCCAAATTTCAATGATATTAACTGATGATGATAATACTACCTCTTTCGTAATTCCGGCAAAAGAATGTAGATCTTTCGGAATCAACATTCTTCCAGAAACATCTAATTCAATCACTTTTACACCAGCAGTAAATCTTCTGATAAAATCATTATTCTTCTTAATAAACCTGTTCAGTTTATTTACTTTTGCCATCATCATATTCCATTCACTCATTGGGTATAATTCTAAACATGGTTGAAAAACAGATCGCTTTAAAACAAAGCCATCTTGTAAAACGCTAGATAGTTGCTTTTTAACCGTAGAAGGCAGCATTAACCTACCTTTTACATCAGCTTTACATTCGTATGTTCCAATTAGATTTACCACTTAGGTGATTATTATTTAAATAACTATGACAAATATAAATAAAATTACCACTATTTACCATTTTTTACCACTTTGTTAATAACTTTCTTTATTTCAAAATATTGTATTGATTTACAGAAACTTATATAAAATGATTGCTTTTTGTTGAAAATATTTGAAGTAAATGAATAGAAAATTAGTACTTTGAACGAAATTATTTAAATTTGCAAATTGCTTATACATAATAATATAGATGAAATACACCCTCAAAAAAGAAGATAACTTTACTTACTTAGAATCAGGTGAAGGAACACCCTTAATCATATTACATGGTTTGATGGGTAATTTGAGTAATTTCGATGGTGTTTTTGATCATTTTTCTAATTTGGGATATAATGTATTAATGCCGGAATTGCCTTTATATACTTTACCTCTTTTAAAAACCAATGTTAAAAATCTTTCAAAATTTGTAAAGGATTTTGTAACGTTCAAAAAATTGGATAAATATATTTTATTGGGAAATTCATTAGGAGGGCATATTGCTTTGTATCATACAAAATTGAACCCTAAAAATGTTTCGGGTCTTATTCTCACCGGAAGTTCAGGTTTATATGAAAATTCAATGGGAGAAAGCTACCCAAAAAGAGGTGATTATGAGTATATAAAGAAAAAAGCTGAAGATGTTTTTTATGATCCTAAAATAGCTACAAAAGAAATTGTAGATGAGGTTTTCGAGTCTATAAACAATAGAAATAAATTGTTGCGAACCTTAGCTATAGCAAAAAGTGCAATTAGACATAATATGGCTTCCGATTTACCAAATATGGATCTACCATCTTGTCTTATTTGGGGTAAAGACGATACCGTAACACCACCAGAAGTAGCAGAAGAATTTCATAAATTATTACCTAATTCAGAGCTTTATTGGATAGATAAATGTGGTCATGCTCCAATGATGGAACACCCAAATGAGTTTAATATGCATTTAGAAAACTGGTTGATGAAAAATTCTAAACCAAAAAAATAAACCCTCTATAATCTTCTAAGATTAAATATAAAATCAAAATGTTTTGTATCTTGGTTTGTATTACCTAAAAGCAATAACTTTGAAGACCTTAACTATAATTTTTATATTTTCCATCTTCTTTGCATCTGCTCAAAATATAAAAGGAGTAGTATTAGATAAGAACACTAATGACTTTATAGTAGGTGCCCATGTATATCTAAAAAACTTAATGAATGATCTGGCTACGAATAGTTAAGGTGAGGGTAAACGTAAAAAGAAGTATAAAGAAAAACACAATGGTATAAT
>DAOVTF010000305.1 GCA_030633225.1 Flavobacteriaceae bacterium | reverse complement strand
GCGCTGTAAAATTAGCTCAGATTGAAAGAAAACAAGCATGGCGTGAAATGGCTAAACAAGTTGCTCATGAAATTAAAAATCCCTTGACTCCAATGCGTCTAACAGTGCAAAGTTTTGAGCATAATTTTGATCCAACCGATCCTGAGATAAAGCAAAAATTACATGAATATAGTGAGTCGGTAATTCAGCAAATTGATACCTTGAGCTCTATAGCTTCTGCTTTTTCAAATTTTGCACAAATGCCAAATCAAAAAAAGGAAGAGGTGAATGTTGTAGAAGAAGTTAAAAAGGATTTAAATATTTTTCAAGAATCCTATATATTTTTCTATCCTGAAAAGGATATAATCAAGGCAAAATTAGATAAGATCCAACTTTCAAGAGTTGTAACAAATTTGATTACAAATGCCATTCATGCTTTAAATAATAATGAAAATCCTAAGATTGATGTTCATGTTTTAGAGAATAAAAATGAAGTTATAATTGAGGTTAAAGATAATGGACAAGGTATAACAGAAGAAGATGCTTCGAAAGTATTTGAACCAAAATTTACAACAAAATCTAGCGGTATGGGCTTAGGTTTACCAATGGTAAAAAATATTGTTGAAGCCTACAATGGAAGCATTTATTTTAAAAGCAAGGTTAATATGGGAACTATTTTTACCGTAACTTTACCAAAGGAATAATATAAAATACATAAAATGAGTTTTAAGAATATATTGTTAGAAATTGAAGATAAACTTGCATATATTACTATCAATCGCCCAAAAAAATTGAACGCTTTAAATAAAGAAACTATTGCTGAGTTACATGAAGCTTTTGCGGAAGCAAATTCAGATGAAAATATAAGAGCAATTATTTTAACAGGGAGTGGAGATAAAGCTTTTGTTGCCGGTGCTGATATATCTGAATTTGCAGATTTTGATGTTTCACAAGGGTCAAAACTAGCCAAACAAGGTCAGGAAATTTTATTTGATTTTATTGAAAATTTATCTACTCCGGTAATAGCTGCAATAAATGGATTTGCACTTGGAGGAGGTTTAGAATTAGCAATGGCATGTCATTTTAGAGTAGCAAGTGATAATGCGAAAATGGGTTTACCCGAAGTCTCTTTAGGTGTAATTCCGGGTTATGGCGGTACTCAGCGTTTACCACAATTGGTTGGTAAAGGAAAAGCGATGGAAATGATTATGACTGCAGGAATGATTACGGCAGAAGATGCAAAAAATAACGGATTGGTAAATCATGTTGTAACTCAAGAAGAATTAGTATCACTTTGTGAAAAATTAGCAACCAAAATTAGTTATAATTCAGGTACTGCAATTAGTGCTGCTATAAAAGCAGTAAACGCTAATTTTAAAGATGGAATTAATGGTTTTGATGTTGAAATTAAACAATTTGGAAAATGTTTTGGTACAGAAGACTTTGAAGAAGGAACTACTGCATTTTTAGAAAAAAGAAAGCCAAAATTTTGATTTACGCTTAAAATCTATATTAAAATTCATTAAGAATAAATCACTTTTTTCCTTCCCATTCTTTATAAAATTGATTAAGATATTGCTCCATAAAAGCATGCCTTTTTTCAGCTAATTGCTTACCAGAATTGGTATTCATTTTATCTTTTAAAAGCAATAATTTTTCATAAAAATGATTGATGGTTGGAGCATTACTTTTTTTATATGCTTCTTTGCTTAAATTAAGATCGGTGGATATTTTCGGATTGTAGATCTCTCTGTTTTTAAATCCACCATAATTAAAAGCTCTGGCAATTCCTATAGCACCAATGGCATCTAATCTATCCGCATCTTGAATAACATTTAATTCTTTAGAAGTAAATTTTTTAGAACTCGATTCCAAACTATTTTTATAAGAAATATTATCAATAATATTTACAATATGTTGAATGATAGTTTCATTGATTCCTATGCTTGTTAAAAACTTTTTTGCTTTTTTGGGACCAATACTCTCATCTCCATCATAAAATTTAGCATCTGCAATATCATGGAGTAAGGCTCCTAATTCTACAATAAATAGATCGACATTTTCTTCTTTAGCAATTAATTTGGCGTTTTTCCAAACACGTTCTATGTGGAACCAATCATGCCCGCCTTCGGCACCTTGAAGGGTTATTTTAACAAATTGAATGGTTTGGTTTATTATTTCTGAATTATTCATCCTAAAAAAACGATTTATCCTAATGTAAATTTCAATATATAAGATCTTTCGACTACGCTCAAGATGACAATACAATCAATTATTAACAGCTATACATTTTCCATTTGCGCAGGTAGTACTCTTGGGTGGCATCACATACATACAATCAGAAACTATGTTGTATTTTATATTGTAACCTTTTTCTAATTCATTATAGATTTTTACTTTGGACAAAAAATCAGCTACATCAATAGAATTAGAATAAACTAAATATTCCCAATGTCCACCGCAGGGTTTACTTCCAAATCCAATAAAATTACAAGCGAATTCAGAAGAACAAACTGAGCTATCAGCTAAAGTTTTAATT
>DAOVTF010000174.1 GCA_030633225.1 Flavobacteriaceae bacterium | reverse complement strand
GATAGATTATATTATTTAAAAAAATTACATGATAGAGCAAAGAAGAAAGGTTTTAAAATTGGTATGAAACTTGTGAGAGGAGCTTATATGGAGAAAGAACGAGAAAGAGCTCAAGAAAATGGCTACGAAGATCCAATTTGTAAAGATAAAGAGTCAACTGATAAGAATTATAATGCTGTATTAAAGTATATGTTCAACAACTTGGAGGTTATGGCAATTTTTAATGGCACTCATAATGAAGATAGTTCTTATTTAATGATGGACTTAATTGATAAATCAGATTATTCCAGAACAGATCACCGCTTATGGTTTGGACAACTTTATGGTATGAGCGATAATATTAGTTATAATATGGCAAAAGAAGGTTTTAATGTGGCAAAATATTTACCTTTTGGCCCTGTAAAAGACGTGATGCCCTATTTAATTAGAAGAGCCGAAGAAAATACATCTGTTGCAGGTCAAACAAATAGAGAATTAGAATTGATCAAGGCAGAGAAAAAAAGAAGAAAAGTATAAATGTCGACCAGAAATATTTCATTTAATACCTACTTAGTAATTCTATTTTTACTATCAATGGATATCTATGTTTATTTGGCATTGCGTAAAAGTATTGATAAAAGTAAGTTTAGATTAGTATACAAAATATTTTATTTTTTATCTGTTATAATCGCATTTGTTGGAGTATATTTTTTATATAATAATTTCACTCAAAGTCCTTTAAATGCATCATTTATTCGGAATCTATTTATAGGATATTTCTTTTCGTTTTTTGTATTTAAATTATTTCTGATCTTATTTTTTTTATTGGAAGATATAGTTAGAATATTTAGGATTTCATTTTTTTATTTAAAGAATTTATTTTCAAAAAAGAGTAAAAGTATAGCAGTGCCCGGCAGAAGGAACTTTATAAGACAGACTGGTTTGTTAGTAGCTGCAATCCCATTTTCTTCGATGATTTATGGTGTTGCTAAAGGAAAATATGATTTTAGAATTAATAAAGTGAGTTTATCATTTAAGAACTTGCCAAAAGCTTTTCACGGGTTTAAAATTGTACAATTATCAGATATTCACTCAGGGAGTTTTGACAGCAAAGAAGCTATTATTGACGGAGTTAATCTAGTCAATGAGCAGAATGCAGATGTTATTTTGTTTACTGGTGATTTGGTTAATAATGACTCTCGTGAAATTATTCCATTTATAGATGATTTTAAAAAATTAAGATCAAAAAATGGTGTATATTCTATTTTAGGAAATCATGATTATGGTGATTATAAAAAATGGAATTCAGAAAGTGAGAAAAAAGAAAATGTAGACCTTCTTTTCGATTATCAAAAGCAAATGAATTTCAAATTATTGAATAATGAGAATGTTACGATTTCAAAAAATGGAGAAAGTATAGGAATAATTGGAGTTGAAAATTGGGGAAAAAAACCATTTCCGCAAAAAGGAGATTTAGATCTTGCCTTAAAAGGGGTTGAAGATATTCCTTTTAAAATATTAATGTCTCATGATCCAACTCATTTTGCTAAAAAAGTTGTTTCTCATAAAACTCATTTTGACCTCACTTTATCCGGCCATACACATGGCATGCAATTTGGGGTAGAGATACCTGGTTTTAAATGGAGCCCGATAAAATATATTTACCCCCAATGGGCTGGTTTATACGAGGAAGCTAAACAATATTTATATGTAAATAGAGGTTTTGGTTTTATTGGATTCCCGGGCAGAGCTGGTATAAGACCTGAAATTACAGTAATAGAATTAAATCATGAAGCATAATCTTTTAAAGGTATAAATTTGTTTGATAGTTTTTTTAATAAAGAAAAAAGTGAAAACTCTAATTTAAATAGAATTAGATTGACTGATGAAGATCAGCTTGATGAAATATTGAATAGTTCAATTCAAAAAAAAGTTCTAATTTTCAAACATAGCACTAGATGTGGTGTTAGTAGCATGGCGTTAAAAAGATTTGAGAAAAAGATCTCAAAATCTTCAAGTGATTTTGATTATTATTATCTTAATATTTTAAAATATAGAAATCTGTCAAATACTATTGCTGATTCTTTTAATGTATATCATGAATCTCCTCAATTACTCGTAATTAAAAATGAGCAATTAATTACATACGCATCTCATTTTGATATTTTAGATGTAAATATCTAAGAACAGATCAGATTAAAGAAGCGCCTATTGTTAATTATTTCGCTTTACGAATTCTTCCTTTACATTCACCAAAACCAATTCGTACTTTGTCATTTTCACAGAATCCCCTTAGTATTACAGTATCTCCATCGTTGATGAATTTGCGTTCTGTGCCATCACTCATTTTAATTGGATTTTCACCTCTCCAGGTAAGTTCTAGCATAGAACCATAACTATCTTTTGTTGGACCCGAAATTGTTCCACTACCATACATATCACCAGATCTAACATTACAACCATTACTAGTTTGGTGTGTTAATTGTTGAGCCATAGACCAATACATATATTTAAAATTACTATTACTTACAATTGTTTCTGTTTGTTTTTTAGGTTTAATTGCTGCTTGTAAATTTATATTAAAACTATGATTACCTTCTAGTTGTAAATATGGTAAAGGTTCTGGGTTCTGTTTTGGTCCGGCAACTCTAAAAGGTTCAAGAGCATCTAAAGTTACAATCCAAGGAGAAATTGTTGAAGCAAAGCTCTTTGCTAAAAAAGGACCAAGTGGAACATACTCCCATTTTTGGATATCTCTAGCACTCCAATCGTTAAATATAACCATTCCGAAAATAAAATCTTCAGCTTCATTAATATCTATTGATTTGCCAAATTTATTTGCATCGGTAGTAATAAAAGCTGTTTCTAGTTCAAAATCAACCAATCTTGAAGGTCCAAAAACAGGTTGAGTTTCACCAGGAAGTAAAGTTTGCCCTTTTGGTCTTCTTAATTTAGTTCCCGAAACAACAATAGAGGATGATCTACCGTGATAACCAACAGGTAAATGTGACCAGTTTGGGAAAAGTGCATTTTCAGGATCTCTAAACATGGTGCCAACATTGGTTGCATGTTCTTTGCTAGAATAAAAATCAGTATAATCACCAATATCAACAGGCAAAAGCACTTCTACATCTGATAAATTAAAAATAACTTTATCCCGGTGCTTTTTATTCTCCTTTAATTTCGGGTTTTCTTCGTCAAAAATATCAGCAATTCTATTTCTTACCAAACGCCAAGTTGTTCTACCATCTGAAATAAAATCGTTCAAAGTATTTTGCATAAAAATATCATCCGTCAACGGAATTCCTTCAAAATAATTTAATTGGTGCAAGGCTGCAAGATCAATGGCATATTCACCAATTCTGGTGCCAATGGTTATAACGTCTTCTTTGGTTAAAAAAACTCCAAAAGGAATATTTTGAATTGGAAAATCAGAAGCGATTTCTACTTTTAACCAAGACTTTCTACTAGGGTTATTTGCTGTTATTTTCATCTTTAAATATAATAAAAAATATTTATTTCAAATATATAAGATTCTATTTATATGCGAAATGATTTTCTTACTTTTGACATGAATTTAACAAAAACTTAAAATTAATAATCATGCAACGAGATCAACAAATTTTTGATTTAATTCAAGAAGAAAAAGAAAGACAAACGAATGGATTGGAATTGATTGCTTCAGAAAACTATGTTAGTGAACAAGTATTAGAAGCTGCAGGCTCTGTTTTAACCAACAAATATGCCGAAGGTTATCCAGGAAAGAGGTATTATGGGGGTTGTGAAGTTGTTGATCAAGTAGAACAAATTGCAATTGATAGAGCTAAAGCGCTTTATGGAGCAGTTTATGTAAATGTACAACCACATTCTGGTTCACAAGCAAATGCTGCTGTTTATCAAGCTTGTTTAAAGCCAGGTGATACAATTTTAGGATTTGACCTTTCACATGGTGGGCATTTAACGCATGGCTCTCCTGTAAATTTTTCAGGAAAACTATATAAAACATCATTTTACGGAGTAGAAAAGGAAACTGGAGTATTGAATTATGATAAGATTCAAGAAACAGCTAACGAAGTAAAACCACAATTAATTATTGCCGGAGCTTCTGCCTATTCAAGAGATTTAGATTTTGAAAGATTTAGAAAAATTGCTGATAGTGTAGGTGCTATTTTATTGGCAGATATTTCTCACCCGTCAGGTATGATAGCAAAAGGAATTTTAAATGACCCTATGCCTCATAGCCATATTGTAACCACCACAACGCATAAAACTTTGCGTGGACCAAGAGGTGGAATTATTATGATGGGTAAAGATTTTGAAAATCCATTTGGTGAAAAAACACTCAAAGGAAAAATTAAAATGATGAGTACTTTATTAAACTCATCTGTTTTTCCAGGTATGCAAGGTGGACCTTTAGAGCATATTATTGCAGCTAAAGCAATTGCTTTTGGTGAAGCCTTGACAGATAATTTTTTAAATTATCAAATTCAGGTAAAGAAAAATGCTGCAGCAATGGCAAAAGTATTGGTTGATAAAGGTTATCATATTATTTCTAACGGAACGGATAATCATATGATGTTAATTGATCTCCGTAATAAAAATATTACTGGTAAAGAAGCTGAAAATGCTTTAGTAAAGGCCGATATTACTGTTAATAAGAATATGGTTCCGTTTGATGATAAATCACCATTTATTACTTCAGGTATTAGAATTGGAACAGCTGCTATTACTACCAGAGGATTAAAAGAAGTAGATATGCAAACTATTGTCGATTTACTTGATGAAGTGATTAATAATTTTGAAAATGAAGAAGTGCTTGAAAATATTGCTCATAAGGTTAATAATTTAATGAGTGATAAACCATTATTTGTTTGGTAATTAAGATTATAGAGAATATGATTTTAATCATTTAATAATGAGGAGTATTACTGTATATTTATACAGTAAAAATAATAGTTATGGGTTCTCAATCCGTAAAAGCAATAGAAAGCTTAAGCGAACGAAAAG
>DAOVTF010000061.1 GCA_030633225.1 Flavobacteriaceae bacterium | reverse complement strand
TTTGGCGTTAGCTTTACATGCAAAAGGTGACACTATTACCGGAAGCGATGATGCCATTTTTGAACCATCTAAATCACGCTTAAAAGCAAAAGGATTACTACCAAATAAAATTGGGTGGTTTACTAATAATATTAACTCAAATATAGATGCCATTGTTTTAGGAATGCATGCAAAAGCTGATAATCCTGAATTGATTAAAGCTCAAGATCTAGGTTTGAAAATTTATTCTTATCCTGAGTTTTTATACGAGCATGCCAAAAACAAAACAAGAGTTGTTATTGGTGGTTCTCATGGTAAAACTACTATAACTTCAATGATTTTGCATGTATTAAATTATCACAATATTAATGTAGATTATATGGTGGGGGCTCAATTAGAAGGCTTTGATCGTATGGTGCATTTAACAAAAGAAAATGAGTTTATGATTATAGAAGGAGATGAGTACCTTTCTTCACCAATTGATCTCCGTCCAAAATTTCATTTGTATAAAGCTAATATTGCGCTTTTAAGCGGAATTGCATGGGATCATATGAATGTATTTCCAACTTTTGAAAATTATGTCGACCAGTTTAATATTTTTATAGACACCATGGTTGGTGGTGGAATTTTAGTGTATAATGAAGAGGATGATGAAGTTAATAAAATAGTAAAAGAAGCAGGAAACTCTATTAAAAAAGAAGCTTATAGAACACCGGATTATACCATAGAAAACGGACAAGTATTTATTGAATATTCTGAAGGTAAAGTTCCATTGCAAATTTTTGGAAAACACAATTTGCAAAATTTGGAAGGGGCTAAGTTAATTTGTCAAAGTATTGGTGTTAACGAAGAAGAATTTTACCAAGCAATTTCTTCTTTCAGAGGAGCAAGCAAACGTCTTGAAAAATTGGCAGAAGGAAAGAATTCTATCATATTTAAAGATTTTGCACATTCACCATCTAAGGTGAAAGCAACTACCAATGCTGTAAAAGAACAATACGGAAATAAAAAAGTATTAGCTTGTTTAGAGTTACATACCTATAGTAGTTTAAATGCAGAATTTTTAAATTTATATCAAAATGCTTTAGACGCTGCCGATATGGCTGTGGTATTTTATTCACCTCATGCTGTTGAAATTAAAAAGTTAGAACCAATTTCGAAGGAGCAAATAGCCAAAGCATTTCAAAGAGATGATTTAATCATTTACACGGATCCAAAAGAGTTTAAAGAATTTCTTTTTGCACAAAATTTAGAAAATATCGCTTTACTTTTTATGAGTTCAGGTGATTATGGTGGTTTAGATTTGGAAGAGGTAAAAAGTTTAGCTAAGTAAATATGAATTGGTATTTAATCGTCTTAAAAAAATATAATGTATTTACAGGTAGAGCGCGAAGAAGTGAATATTGGTATTTTGTATTGATCAATTTTTTAAATTCTGTTTTGACTTCATATATGGATCTAACTTTTGGAACTATTGATGCTGAAAGCGGTTTTGGCTATTTTAATTTAGCTTATGGTATTGCCATGTTTATACCTGGTCTAGCAGTTGGTATTAGAAGAATGCATGATGTTGGTAAGAGTGGCTGGTATATTCTTATACCAATTTATAACATAGTTTTAGCTGCAACTCCTGGAATAATTGGAGATAATGAATATGGATCAGATCCAAAGGATGAGAATCTAATTTCTACATAATTATAGCTCAATTTTTTATTCATCAAATTTCAAATTCTATATTTTAGGAAATAGAATAAAAGACAATACTATCTTTTAAATGCTACTTCTGTTACTTTTTACTATTTAAATTCATTCTAAATTATGTCAGTATTTGAATATTGATTAATTTTGAAGCACCAAAATTTAGTTATGGAATTTAATAGAAATACGAGAATATCTTCATTGATTAATGAGAATGAAGAAACAATTCAAACAATTGCTTCTATCAATAAAAATTTTCTGAAATTGAAAAACCCTATTTTACGAAAAGTTTTAGCACCAAGAGTTACTGTTTCTGATGCTGCTAAAGTTGGTGGAGTTGAAATAAATTTTTTGATAAATAAATTAGAAGAAATAGGATTTATTTTTGAAAGTAAAATTAAGAAAAAACCTAATGATATTATTAATAAATTAAATAATAAAAATATGTCAGCTGTAAAAAATATTAAAAATTTAGTAAGCCTAGATGTTCGACCAACTCTTGATTCGGGCGAAGATCCGTTTAATATTATAATGAAAGCAGTAAAAGTTTTGAAAGATGAGGAGACTTTAAAAATAATTAATTCTTTCGAGCCTATTCCTCTTATAAAAAAATTACAAAGTAAAGGCTATGAATCATGGACAGAGAGACCTGTAGAAGGTGAAGTACATACTTTTTTTAAAATGAATACCTCAAAATGGGTAGATGATGAAATAGAGAAAAAAGTAAATAATGCTCCTAAAAATTTTGATGAACAATTGGCTTTTTATGGTGATAATATTAAAGTAATTGACGTAAGACAATTAGAAATGCCAGAACCTATGGTTACAATTTTAAAAGAAATTGAAACATTAAAAAAAGGTCATGCTTTGTATGTTGATCATAAAAAAATACCTCAATTTTTATTACCTGAATTAGAAGTTAGAAACTTTGAAATTCTGTATAAAGAAATAGATTGTAATCATACCATATTATTGATCTATAAAAATGATAATGCATAAATGAGTGTATTAAACTCAAATAACGCTCCTGATCCCAGTGTTGTAAAGCCTCACTTTATTTTTGGCTCAATATCACTTCTAATATTATCTGTTATGATGATTCTTGCAGATAATATATTATTAGAAGCCTATTTTAGTACAAAAATAGTTGCCATTACACATATGGCAGTTTTAGGTTGGGCGGTTATGATTGTTTTTGGAGCACTTTATCAACTAATTCCAGTTGTTTTTGAAACCTCATTATATAGCGAGAACTTGGCCAAATTTACTTTCTGGTTTTCTGGCGTAAGTGTTTTATTTTTAACATATTCCTTTTGGATAGGGTCTTATACTAAATTATTGAGTTTTACTGCTTTGATGATGTTCATCTCTTTATTATTATTTGTTATCAATGTTTTACTTTCCTATAAAAATTCAAAGAAGAAAAATATATCTTCTAAATTTGTGATTACAGCTGTTATATGGTTGGCAATTACAGAGTTTATAGGAACCTTAATTGCATTTAATTTTAAATATAATTTTTTATCAGAAAGCCATCTGTATTACTTAAAAATTCATGCAACAATTGGTTTAATGGGTTGGTTTTTACTACTGATTATAGGTGTTAGTTCTATACTTATTCCTATGTTTTTAGTATCACATCAATTGAATGACAGTAAGTTAAAAAAATCGTATTATTTAATTAATATTGGATTATTAGCTCTTTCCATAAATTGGTTTTTTGTTCATCAGACTAATATTAATCCTCTTTTTTGGTTGTCTATTATTGTTGGAATTTTATTCTTTTTTTTATTTGTATATGATGCTTATAAAAATAGAATTCGAAAAGTTTTGGATATAGGAATGCAACATACAATGATATCTATTAGCAGTGTTATTTTACCAATTATTATTAGTTTAGTTATTATGATTGGATTTGGAATTGACCAGCCTTTACTATTAAGAGCAACAACTTTGTATGGCTTTACTATAATTTTCGGATTTATTACAACCCTAATTCTTGGTCAAACATATAAAACCTTACCATTTGTAATTTGGCTGGAAAAGTATAAAGGTTTGGTAGGGAAAACTAAAACTCCAATGCCTAGAGAATTGTATTCAGAAATTATAGTTAAAACACATTTCTATTTATACTTGATGTTTATTATTCTTATGATTTTTGGATTAGTTTTTGATAATATTTGGTTGATAAGAATTGGAAGTTATATATTGTTGTTGGTAGCGATATTATATAATATTAATGTGTTTAAAATGATATTCCATAAAGTTAAAATAATAGAGAAAAATGAATAAAGAAGAAATTACTATTTTCGAATTGGAAATTCTAGATCTACTTAAAAATGTAATGGATCCTGAAATTGAAATTAATATTGTTGATTTAGGTTTGATTTATGAAGTTAAATATGATGGAGATAAAAATATTGATATTGAAATGACTTTTTCAACACCTTCTTGCCCGCTAGGAGATACAATTGTAACTAATGTAAAAGAAGAAATTAAGCAAAAACACCCTGAATATACAATCAATGTTGAAATTGTTTTTGATCCACTATGGTCTACTGCTTTGGTTAGTGAAGAAGGTAAAAAGATATTAGGAATGTAATTATTGAGTATGAAATTTATTAGTCATCACTGACTTTTAATACCAATTTTCCTAACTTTTCTCCTGAGAATAATTTTAAAAAAGTTTCATGAAAATTTACAATTCCTTCATAAATATCTTCTTTAGATTTTAGCTTTCCTTGCATCATCCATTGTCCTAATTGTAAAGATGCTTTTTCATAATCTTTTGCATAGTCAAAAACAACCATTCCTTTCATAGAGGCTCTATTAACAAGAAGAGATAAATAATTAGAAGGCCCTTTTACAGCAGAAGTATTATTGTATTGTGAAATGGCACCACAAATAACAATTCGGGCATGTAGGGCTAATCTACTCAAAGCCAAATCTAAAATTTCACCACCAACATTATCAAAATACACATCAATTCCTTTTGGAAAATACTCTTTAAGTTTTATTGCGATATCATCATTTTTATAATCTATTGCTCCATCAAAACCTAATTCATCAATTAGGTATTTGCATTTATCCGCCCCACCAGCAGTTCCAATAACTTTGCAGTTTTTAATTTTTGCTATTTGACCAACAACACTACCCACGGCTCCGGCGGCACCAGAAACTAAAACAGTATCACCTTCTTTGAGTTCGCCAACTTCTAATATTCCAAAATATGCAGTCATACCGGTCATACCTAGAGTCCCTGTATACATTGGTAATGGTGCTAAGGAAGGATCAATTTTATGATATCCTTTTCCATCAGAAACAACATATTGTTGTACCCCTGTTTGTCCGTACACGTAATCACCTTCTTTAAAATATTTATGATTAGATGTAATGATCTTTCCAACACCACCTGCTCTCATTACCTCATTTATTTGAACAGGAGGAATATAAGATTTAACATCATTTAACCAACCACGCATTGCAGGATCTAAAGAGATATATTCACATTTCATTAAAAATTCACCATCATTTGGTTGTGGTATATTAACTTCAGTTAATGCCCAAGTTTCTTTAGTTGGTAGGCCAACAGGTCTTTTTTTAAGTAATAATTGTTTGTTTTTTTCCAAAATGTAGATTTTAATTAAACACTAAACCATTTCCCATTGTTTATTTTGTTTTGAATTTAATTGACCAAGCCTTTCATTAATCTCATCAATATCATTTGATGTAAATAGTGATTTCATAACATAAGGATTAGTTAGAAGTAGAAAGTAAAGTTAAAAAATTAATTTATTTGGGCAACATTAATCTTTGTATCCAAATCGTTTCAATTGATTTTTATTGCTTCGCCAGTTTTTATTCACTTTAACATAAAGCTCAAGAAATATTTTTTTTCCAAAAAACTTTTCCAGATCTTTTCTGGCTTCAGTACCTACTCGTTTTAAGGCAGATCCTTTATGGCCAATGATTATTCCTTTTTGAGTATCACGTTCAACCATAATTACAGAACGTATTTTAATGATTTTATCATCTTCAAAAAACTCTTCAGTATCAATCTCGACAGCATACGGAATTTCTTTTTTGTAATGTATTAGTATTTTTTCCCGAATAGTTTCGTTTACAAAAAAACGTTCAGGTTTGTCGGTCAATTGATCTTTAGGATAGAATGCTGCAGATTCTGGTAATTTTTCAATAATCTGATCCATAACAGATTGTACATTAAAGTTTTCAAGTGCTGAGATTGGATATACATTTGCATTTGGGACTTTATCTTTCCAAAAAGCCATTTTTTCTTCTACTTCTTCCTGGGTTGATTTATCAATTTTATTTATTAATAATAGAACGGGGACTTTTGAATTTTGAATTTTTTGAAAAAAAGATTCATCTTTTAATTCCTTTTCTCCTATTTCTACCATATAAATTAATATGTCGGCATCTTCAAAAGCTGATTTTACAAAATTCATCATAGACTCTTGTAATTCGTATGCAGGTTTAATTATTCCGGGAGTATCAGAAAAGATTATTTGAAAATCATCACCATTAACAATTCCTAATATTCTATGGCGTGTAGTTTGTGCTTTTGAAGTGATAATTGATAATCGTTCACCAACAAGTGCATTCATTAATGTTGATTTACCAACATTTGGATTGCCAATAATATTAACAAATCCAGCTTTATGTTTTGACATAAAAAATATAATAATTATTGAAATACAAATGTAAGTTAATTTAGTTAGATTCTTAGTCAGGCCTTTACTTGACGTGAAAACCTAAATATTATATTAATACATGGTAAAGCCCAAGATTAAATATATAATTGTTGTAATTACGCCACCAATTAATGCATAAGGTAATTGAGTTCTAACATGATCAATATGATCACTTGCAGAAGCCATTGAAGATATTATTGAAGTATCAGAAATTGGAGAACAATGATCACCAAAAATTCCTCCACCTAATGTAGCGGCAATAACTAAGGTTAGTTCTGAACCATGAGTATTTGCCATTGGAATTGAAATTGCCAGCATTATTGCAAAAGTTCCCCAGGATGTTCCGGTTGAAAAAGCAATAAATGAGCTAATTAAAAATACAATTGCAGGTAAAAATTCAGGCGAAAGCCAAGATTTTGACCAATCTGCCACAAACTGACCTGTACCTAATAAATTACAAGCATCGCTAATTGCAAATGCCAGCATCATTAAAAGAGCTAAGGGCATCAATTCACTTATACCTTTTAAAACTAAATCAACCATTTCTTTAGTTCTCATAATTCCCTGACTTCTGTATAAGATCATGGCAACAAATAACGATGCAATTACAGAATATAATACTGCAGATGAACCTGAACCATTGCCAATTGCTTGTGATAAATGATCAGAAAATGAAGTATAGCTTTCTACTTTATCCCACCCAGTGTATGCCAAGTTTATAGGCATCATCAAAACCATAGTTGCTAACGGAATAACCATATTATAGGCTTTTGCCTCAATACCTTTCTTTGGCTCGTACGATGTAATGGTTTCCGATATCATAGGTTTTGCATCATCACTTAAAACTTTACCGGTTTCTTTAGTCCTTTTTTCGGCTTTAGCCATTGGACCAAAATCTTTTTTTGAAACAATAACTAGAAAAACGATAAGAATTGTAATTAAAGGGTAGAAATTATAGACTATAGAAGATATTAAAGTTGAAAAAGGTTTTTCAATTCCCTGAGTTAATAAAAGTCCCATTATAAATGCTCCCCAAGCATTAAAAGGAATTAATATAGATGATGGAGCCGAACTTGAATCGGCAATATATGCTAGTTTTTCTCTTGGAATTTTTAATTTATCAAAAACAGGTCTGTATAAAGTCCCAACGGTCAATGAACTAATACTTGTTTCAACAAAGAGAATTAAACCAGTTACTAAGGCTAAAAGCTGCACAACAACCCTACTATATCCACTTTGTTTTTTATCAAAATAATTAATTAGTTTATTTAGTTTGTTAACAAATCCTTCAACACCTTTTGAATACTGAATAAATAATAAAAGAGCACCAACCAAGGCGCTAAACATAATTGTTCGAGTGTTACCAGGTGATTTAAATACATCTACCAAACCTTCAATAGTTGCTAAAGTTCCATCTAATAAATTCCAGCCACTCATAATTATCCATGCAAACCAAATACCAAATAGCAAGGCTACATATACTTGTTTTGTTTTTAATGCTAAAATAATTGCTATTACAGGTGGTAAAATAGATAGAAAGCCGTAGTCATTCATAAGTGATTACAAATAAATTAATTGTATTGGTTAAATATATAAAAACAATTGAACTTATTTACAATTAATTGAATAGTCTTTATACTATAAAAGTAAAAGGTAAAAAAAAGACTGCCTTTTCGGGCAGCCAATTTTTACAAACAAATTCAAATAGATTTCTAAAACTATAATATTATCGATTTAGTTTAAAGAATACCTTTTCCTTGGCAGAACAATATTAACTGTTCAGAATTATGACAAACTGCTTTTTTTAAGATATGTTTTCTATGAGTAGCAACAGTATGTTCACTTATGTTTAATTTTTTACCTATTTGCTTATTGGTAAGTCCATTTTTAATTTCAAGGATTATTTCAGTTTCTCTTACTGTAAAAAAGCCGTTATAGTTTTTGTAAATTTGTTGTTTAAAGGTTTCTTTATTTAGATTAGGCGCTTTAAAATCCCAATTTACATTTTGTGAATTATCAATAAAAGAGATATCGGTAAACCTAATTAGAGTACTAGTCATTTGACCACTTTTATCAAAATCATAGATAGAAGATTGACTTAACACTTTGATATAAGTGCCATCTTTTTTTTTCAACCTAAAAGAGATAAACAATATATTATTTGAACTATCCTCTGGATGAGCCAAAGTATGTAAAATGGATGCTTTTATAATTCTATTGGTAAGTTCGATATCTTCTGGGTGATAAAGAGTTTCAATAAATTCTATGGTGATATCTTTATCATCATAACCTAAAAGATTATGAAATCCTTTGTTATGAATCAACTTGTTTTCACTGAAATCTATTACATATATGCATTCATTTTGACTTAAAGGAAGGCTATTAAGTGGTTCTAAACTTTTTCTTTTTAATGAATTTTTTCCAACAATATCTGTGACTTGTTCAAGAAAAACACTCATATTATTATCGTCT
>DAOVTF010000135.1 GCA_030633225.1 Flavobacteriaceae bacterium | reverse complement strand
GTACCTTTTGTTACATAGAATCAAAATTGATTATTAAGTCCATTTGTAATTGACTTAACTGAAAACCTATTTATAATATGGTGAGATCATTAAATAAACAACAGCGCCACTTATGGCAACAAATAACCAAAGAGGAAAAGTTATTCTAGCTATTTTTTTATGCCTTTCTAAGTCATTGGTAATTGCTCTTACAAAAGTGATTAACACAAAAGGAATAACTATAATAGACAATAAAATATGAGAGATTAAAATAAAGAAGTAGAAATACTTAATAAGCCCTTCTCCACCATAAGGTGTTGAATTGGAAGTCATATGATAAGCTATATAGAGTGTTAAAAAGATCGCTGAAAATAAAATGGCTACCTTCATTAAATTTTCATGTAATTTTCTTTTTTTATTCTTGATTGCCCAAACTGCAATTATTAGAATTAATGCGGTAGCTGCATTAATTGTTGCGTAAATTGGAGGTAGAAAAACAGGTAATTTATAATCTATTTTTACTCCAAATAAAATGGCTACAATTAAAGGAATTGCAATTGATAAAGCAATTATTGGTTTGTTGTATTTCTTGTCGGAATTATTCATTCAATAATAAAGCAATATCTTCTTTTATCCATTGGATCTCTTTAGAATTTAAACCGTCATAAAACTTAATAGGGTTTTCAATTTCTCCATTCTTTACTTTTCTAGATCTTATAAATCCATTTTTATCAATTAATGCAAATAATCCTGAATGCTCAAAACCACCTTCAACATCAGCATTTTCACCAACATATAATTTAAAGCCATCATTTGAAAAGGAATAAATCTCGTCTTTATCTCCAGTCATAAAATGCCAATTCTTTAGTGTTGCTCCTTTCTCTGCAGCATAAGCTTTTAAAACTTCTGGTGTGTCGTGGTTTGGATCAATACTAAATGAGGCTATACCAAATTCAGGATTACCATAAAACTCATTTTGAATTTTCACCATATTGGCATTCATTTTAGGGCAAATGGTAGGGCATGTAGTAAAAAAGAATTCAACAATAAACACTTTATTTTCAAAATTTTTATTGTTGATTGTTATTCCATCTTGATTGGTAAATTCAAAAGCAGGCACTTTTTCAAATTTTACCAATTTATCTTTTGAAAAATTTCCAATTATTTTTGGTAATGCCCATATCCCAAAAATTAAGATAACAAAAGCGATTATGATGTATGAGTTTTTTTTCATTTTAACTATTAAGAATTTTGGTTTTAATTCGGATAACGAATATCCGTAAAAAATGTTAAATTTCTCTCTTATTTTTCTTTAATGCCAATCTATATTCAGCCATAACAACTTTTACATCATCAACCATTTCTTGATGAATAGTTGCAACTGATTCAGCATTATAGCCATACAACATTCCGTCTTCTGTTTCTTTATCATTATTTCTACCTCGTAAATTCATTTCTCTATCGATAATAAAAGCATAAGGCGTATAAAGATTTTCATCTAATTTATAAGTAGTTTTAAAGCTTTCAAATAAGGAATTAACTTCATTTTTTGAACCAAATATAAAATACCATTTATCAACATTGGTAATAGCACCTAACTCATTTTTTAATTGTTCTGCTTTATCTTCGGAGCCTTTTGGTAAAACTACAACAAATTGAAAATCTTTAAACCCGTAAAAGTGCTTGTAGATCTTTTCATTTAAATTCAATGCATTGGTTTTATGCTGTAAAAGATCATCTCCAAGAAAACAAACAATACTTATATTGTTATTTAGTGTAAATTGTTCCTCTAAATTAAAATTACTTATTTCATCAACTTTATGAGTCAATACTGGTAATTTGGCAAAATTATTTGTTCCGGTCAATAAAAAGAGATAAAAAATTAACGGCCCAAAAAAAATGGCTGCTAATACAATTTTATTCCTAATAGTTTTCTTTTCCATAAATTTCAATTTAATCAAGATTGTCATTTAGACAGAGTCAAATATTCATTTTTAATATTTGATAACGAGCCTGCCTGCGGTAGGCAGGAAATCTCCATTCATATTTCATTATCTAAAAACTCAATTTTTGCGTTATCTAACATCGCTCTAGTTGCTCCAACTGTAACATGCCTTTGAGTTAGCTTCAGGGTTTTTATGAGAATATAACCTTTCTTTTAAATTATTTGTTAGCCTGTATAAAGAACTGTTTTAATTTTGTTTGTCAAGATATAAACATAATAATTATGTGTTCCTAAAGTTTTCATTCTGTTAAAATAAATTGTTCTCAATATTTTGAGATTCCTCGTCGTTACTACTGTCACTCTATCGGAATGACAAATTTTTAACAACTAAGAATTCAAAAGGTAAAGGTATAAAAAAAGCGTTTTGATTTTATACACAAAACGCTTTCTTAATCATTTATTTTTTTTAGTTATAAGTCCATCTTGTCCAAACACTAAGAATATTATGTAATGCATCTCCTTCATATAAAACAAAAAATGCCAAATAGCCAATTAAAAACACTACAGGCCAAACTATTGCACGTCTAAACCAAGTCTTTTCATCTTTCAAGTGCATAAAATACCAAGCAATACCGTATGCTTTAACTAGTGTTAAAATTAGAAAGATCCAATTTAATATACTTGTCCCTAAAACGGATGTTAAATTTAGTGCATCAGGTTTTGTAATACCTAAAAAAACTTCTACTAAAGTTACCAAAGATAGAAAGCCAAATACTTTCCAAATTAGTGCTGTATGAGATTGTGTGTGTGACATTTTTATTTTTTAGATTTAAATTAAATAGAAGAAAGTAAAAACAAATACCCAAACTAAATCAACAAAGTGCCAATATAGTCCTACTTTTTCAACCATCTCATAATGACCTCTTCTTTGATAAGTACCTATAATTACATTAAAAAATATGATAATATTTATCAATATACCCGATAATACATGAAAACCGTGAAATCCGGTAATAAAGAAAAAGAAATCAGCAAATAAAGTTTTGCCATATTCATTTTCTTTCAAATTTGCACCTTGAACTACTTTAGTTGAGTTGCTTAAAAACTTGTTTGCTTCGTCTCTGCTAACAATTGTTTTTTCTTTCGTATTTAAATTTATAAGTTCTGTACGTACTGAAATTTCAGGATGCTTTGCAAAACCTTCTTTCACTTGCTCTAAAGTTACACTTGGTAAAGAAGCTTCAGACATGCCCCAAATTCCATTACTTTTTGTATGACGAATTCTTTCGTTTGTTGTAGTTGTAGCAAAACTTTCTAAAGACACTTGATGACCTGTTTGGTCAACGAACTGAATAATTTTACCATCATTTAATTTAACTGCACCATAAGAACCTTTTATAAATGTTTTCCATTCCCAAGCTTGTGAGCCTAAGAATATCAAGCCCCCAATAATAGTTAATCCCATATATAAAATCACCTTTCCTTGTTTCATTTGTTTTCCAGCATCTACAGCCAATACCATAGTCACTGATGAAAATATTAAAACAAAGGTCATAAAGGCCACATAATACATTGGATAGACACCATGAATAAATGGTATATGTGTAAAAACTTCATCGGCTATTGGCCAGGATTCTAAAAATTTAAAACGCATTAAACCATAAGCTCCTAGAAATCCAGAAAAAGTAAGGGCATCAGACATGATAAAAAACCACATCATCATTTTACCATAACTTGAGCCAAAAGGTTGATTACCTCCGCCACTCCAAGTTTGTCCCTTTGGGGAATCAGCAATAGTTGCCTCCATATTTATAAGATTATATTAATTGATCAAACTAATTATATATAAAAACATGACTTATATCATGTTTTGACTTGCTAAGCAAAAATATAAAAATATTTGACATATAAAATCAACTAGAACAAAATATCTTGTTTTAACCTATAAAATAGAAGAATAAAAACAAATAAATCCAAAGTGCATCAACAAAATGCCAAAAAATTGCAGCTAATTCTAAACCTAATGAATTTTCTGAGCTATACATACCCTTTAAACTTTTGTACAAAACATAACTCAAAACAAGAATTCCGGCAAAAATATGAAACAAGTGAGCTAGGGTAATTACATATAAAAATGATGAAGAAACATTACTTTGGGTTCCTGTAAAATATAATCCAACATCAATTAAATATTTAAATCCCTGAAATTGAAAATAAACAAATCCTAATCCTAATAATAAAGTAATCGCTAAAAAGATGGATGTTTTTGTTTGGTCATTTTGCTTGATATATTTTTTAGCAAAGTAAAATGTAATACTACTAAGAATAATCAAAATGGTACTGACATAAAATGCAGTTGGCAGATCAAAACCTACCCAGTCTTCCCGTTTTTTACTAACTACATAAGCACTTGTTAAGCCCGCAAACATCATGGTCATACTTATCATAGAAATCCATAACATTTGTTTAGAAGTTTTTTCTTTAGTTTTTGGTTGCATTTTTTTAGTGTAAAAATTTATCGATTACGTAAATAATTTGGATCAAAGTTATGTATAAAACACTTGAAAGCATTAATTTTCTTGCGATAATATTGGTTTGTTCTTTATGTAATTTTATTCCATAATACAGCATGACAACCCCTAAAATAAAAATTAGCATCGCTGAAATAGGTAATAGATAAAGATCTCCTGTCAATCTAAAAACCGGAAATACAGAAACTACCAACATAAATGAGGTATAAATGATGATGAGTTTAGAAGCTTTCTGATTTTTTTCTCCTGTTGGCATTAAGTTAAACCCAGCTTTTTTATACTCTTCAAATTGCAACCATCCAATTGCCCAAAAATGAGGAAATTGCCAAAAGAATTGAATCATAAATAACATACCAGCTTCAATACCAAATTGACCGGTAGCTGCAACCCATCCTAACATAAAAGGAATAGCTCCAGGTATAGCTCCAACAAATACAGATAATGGTGTAATTGGTTTTAATGGTGTATAAGCGCTTGTATATAAAAAAATAGAAATTGCACCAAATAAAGCTGTCTTTGCATTTATGCTGTACAATATTAAAATACCTAAAATGGTAAGAATAACGGCAATAATCATTGCGGTATTGACTGTCATTCTTCCAGCAGGTAAAGGTCTGTTTTTGGTACGAAGCATTAAAGCGTCTGGCTCTCTTTCGATGATTTGATTAAATACATTTGATGCTCCAACCATACAATACCCACCAATTGCGAGTAATAAAAGAGTTTTGTAATCAATAACTTCAGCAGCTAATAAATAACCAGCAACAGATGAAAAAACGACACTTAAAGACAACCCAAATTTGGTAATTTCTTTAAAATCAGTTAAAACTGTATGTTTTTTAATTGCTGTTTCCAATATTAATTATAGTCAAATTAAAGCGCTGCAAATATATTTATTAATTGAGGATACGCAACAAAAATATTTTCTTAAAAAAGTGAGAAAAAGGCATTGCGATTTATTAAAATGTATTAAATTTGCCCCCGCAATCAAAAGGTTGTAATGTTCTTAACATATTGCGAAAGTAGCTCAGGGGTAGAGCATCACCTTGCCAAGGTGAGGGTCGCGGGTTCAAATCCCGTCTTTCGCTCAGGAATTAAAAAAATATACCAATTATATATGCTCGGATGGTGGAATTGGTAGACACGTTGGACTTAAAATCCAATGGACAGTAATGTCCGTGCGGGTTCAAGTCCCGCTCCGAGTACAGAGAAAAACCTTAACAATCTATTTATTAGAAAGTTAAGGTTTTCTTTTTTTATAATTGCACAGCTATTGCACATTTTTTAATAAAGTGTATTTATAAATTATGTGAATATCATCATTCACATCAAAACATACTGTTCTTTATACCATTATGATGTTTTATTTGATTCACCATGATAGTTATTTAGAAACTTAGACAACTGCTATAGTTTTAACAGTAAAATTAATAATCTTTGATTAAAACGGAGCTAATCTTCCTATTCATAAGAGATACAGCGATGTTTAACCTACCATAATTGGGGTTTAAACCTAAATAAATACAATTTGTTATTATACTTTCCTATTCTATAAGAATATCCGTTTTTCAGTACATGTAGATATATTTGCATCTGTGAAAGGTAGTTTATGCTACTCTTCCTATATATATTGCAAAATTATTTCATAAATACATTAAATATGCAGTTAAGAGCCCTTATTCTACTCTTTTCTTATTAAGAATAGATT
>DAOVTF010000031.1 GCA_030633225.1 Flavobacteriaceae bacterium | reverse complement strand
GTTAGATAAATATGACGATATTATAAGTAATTGTAATAATAATAATAATGCCTTTTTGTATGCTTCTAGTGGAACAGCAATAACACTGGCCAATAGTATTATTGATAATTTGAATAAAGAAAATTGGAGTTTGGATAATTCAACAGATAAAGAATTATTAATTACTGTTAAACGTGATGGAGAAGTGCCAGAAACACATTCAATTTCTTATACTTCAAAGGTAGATAAAATTGAAATTGAGCATGAAGCATTTAGCCGTAATGGTTTTGCTTATGGTGCAGTTATTGCATCATAATGGTTAATAGATAAAAAAGGAGTTTTTAGTATGAAAGATGTATTGAATCTTTAAATTAAAAATTTGTTAAAAAACAATAAATTAGTAACTAAATTGATGTTTTGCAAACTAAATAGAAAGAAATATATTAATTCGAATATTATATTATGACAATAAATCAGTGGTTTTTATTTTTTTTAGTAATTCAAGTCATTCACTTTTTAGGTACTTGGAAACTATATGTAAAAGCGGGTAGAAAAGCATGGGAAGCAGCAATTCCAATTTATAATGCAGTTGTATTAATGCAGATAATCAATCGCCCTAAATGGTGGGTTGTTTTATTATTTATACCGATAATTAATTTATTAATGTTTCCTATAATTTGGGTAGAAACAATTAGGAGTTTTGGTAAGAACTCCAATTTGGATACTTTTTTAGTGATCATTACATTAGGGCTTTACATTTATTATATTAATTATATTGAAGATATAACCTATATTAAAGATAGAAGTTTAAAACCTCGTACAGCTGCAGGGGAGTGGGTTAGTTCAATAGCCTTTGCAATAATTGCAGCAACTTTGGTTCATACCTATTTTATGCAACCTTATACAATACCAACTTCTTCCTTGGAAAAATCATTATTAATAGGTGATTTTCTGTTTGTTAGTAAATTCCATTATGGTGCTAGAGTACCAATGACAACAATTGCAGCACCAATGGTTCATGATACTTTACCAATTTTTAAAACCAAATCTTATTTAAAAAAGCCGCAACTACCATATTTAAGGTTCCCTGCTTTGCAAAAAATAAAACAAAATGATATTGTTGTTTTCAGCTGGCCAGTAGATACTGTTGAACAGTTTTTTAAAAAAACAAATCGTAGGATTAGAAAACCTATTGATAAAAAATCAAATTATGTAAAACGATGTGTAGGTATAGCTGGAGATTCATTAGAGATTAGAGATGGTTATGTATATATTAATGGAAAGAAAAATATTTTACCAGACAGAGCAAGATTACAATTTAAATATATTGTAAATACTAACGGGAAACAACTGAATGTTAATAGTTTACGAAATAGATATCATGTAAGAGAAGGTGGTAGAACCCAAGATGGTAATTATATTTTAAATCTGGCGAGTGATGATGCAAGCCGACTTAAAAATAACCCATCTGTTAAAAATATGAAGAGGATAGTCGCACCAAAAGAAGAAGGTGAAAATGTTTTTCCTAATATAAATTATTTAAACTGGAACAGAGATAATTTTGGCCCTATTTATATTCCTGAAAAAGGTAAAACGGTTTCTTTAAACATTGAATCTTTACCATTTTACAAACAAATTATTGTTGAATATGAAAAGAATAATTTAAAAATTGAAGGTGATCAAATTTTAATTAACGGAGATCCTGTTTCAAGTTATACTTTTAAACAAAACTATTATTGGATGATGGGAGATAATAGGCACAATTCTGAAGACTCACGTTATTGGGGATTTGTTCCTTTTGATCATGTAGTTGGAAAACCTGTTTTTATTTGGTTTAGCTGGAATTCAGATGGGAAAGGGTTGAGCAAAGTACGATGGGAAAGATTGTTTACAACTGTTGGCGGAAGTGGAAAGCCAACTTCTTTCTTTTATCCTTTTTTAGGTCTTATGGCTCTTCTTTATGGATATAGTGTTTATAGAAAGAAAAAGAAAGCTTAAACTAAATGTTAATTTATTTATGTGTTGATTCTTTTTGTTACATGCATCAATAACTAAACAAGCTAATTATAAATTCATTGATTTTACAGCCTACTATATTTTCTCCAATAATTCAATATGTTGCTATTGTAAATTCAGATGAAATTATTTTTGAAACAGAAGATAATTATCAAAAGCAAACATATAGAAACCGATATTATATTTATGGAGCAAATGGTAAACAATTGTTGAATATACCAATCATTCATACTAAATCTAAGGAATTTAATAAAACAAAGGATATTCAGATAGATAAAAGTTTTTCTTGGCAAAAATTACATATAAAATCTTTACAATCAGCATATAGATCTTCACCATACTTTGAATTTTATGAAGATGAATTATTGAATTTTTATAACAAAAAATTTAAGTATTTAATAGATTTAAATTTTCAATCTTTTCAACTTATTATAGATTTTTTACAATCAAATTTATCATACACCAAATCCAATGAATATCAAATAGAATATGAAAAAATATTAGATTTTAGAAATCTGGTGGATGCAAAAAGTAAAGTAGAGTATCCTTTTAAAGAATATACCCAAGTTTTTGACAATAAATTTAGTTTTATTCCAAATTTGAGTATTCTAGACCTAATATTTAATGAAGGTCCAAATGCACTAGAATATCTTGAAGATCACAAAAATTTACTTTTTTAGAATTTGAAAAACCCATGCTATAACAAAGAAACCAATTCCTGTTATTATTGGTGGCAACATAACTTTAGGTGTATAAAAACCACCGATGTATATCAATACTATTCCTAAAGTAATTAAAAGAATTGAAGCAATGTCAATTGCTTGAAATTTTGACATTATTTTTCTTTTTTACCTTTTGAATTATATTTTTGCTTATTTAATTCATCTTGCAATTCACGTCTTACTTTTTGCTCTCTTTCTAAGGCTACAGCTTTGTATTGATCAAATTCTTCTTCGGTTTCAGTTAGTAATTCATTTGATTGTTTTGTGATAGTGTTACTTGCTTTAAATTTAAAAACAAAAAATGCAAGTAAGGCCATTAAACCAATGATAATTGACCATAAAATAGTGTTGTAAGCACCTTTGGTCATTGAAATTCCTAAAAATTTAATATTATCTTTTTCTTTAGAAACCTTGGTTAAATTATCATTAGTAGTTTTTAAATTTGTTTTTAAATTACTAATCTCACTAGCTTGAGTTTCAACTGTTTGTTTTGTCATGATTAAGTCTTTCTTTAAAGACTTTAATGAATCCAAAACATTACCTTTTATTTTATGATAAAAAACTTTTTTAACAACTTTATACTCCTGATAAGATCCTGATTTTTTGTATAAATAATCAAACTGACTTTCAATTGTTCCACTATTTAATGATCGTTTTGGAGTCTCATCTTTAGTTTCTTGTGCGTATGTTTCAAAAGATAAAAAAATTAAAAGAGAAACAAAAAAAATAAATTTCATAATTTTCATGCTAATTGTTATTTTGTTAATTAAATTATAACTGTTTTATTCATTAAAAATTGTGTCAATTAATTCTTTTCATGCAATTTGTTTACTAAGTTTTTAAACCTTTCATATTTTATTTAAAATGTAAGTTTAAGCATTTAAAATTAAAATAAATAAAACTTTTCTGCAAAATTATTTTAAAACTTCTCTTAATATACTGATTGGGTGTTTTGCAACACGTTTTGTGCCGTCATATATTTGATGACGACAACTAGTTCCTGCTGCTACTATTTCAGTTTCCTTTACTGTATTTCTAATCTTTGGAAACAAAGTATCTTCACCCACTTGCATACTTAATTTATAATGTTCTTTTTCAAATCCAAAAGAACCTGCCATACCACAACAACCTGAATTAATAATAGTTACATTAAAATTCTTGGGCAGGTTAAGCATAACAAATGAAGAATTAACATTTGAAAGTGATTTTTGATGACAATGACCATGTATCTTTAAGGTTTTATTAATCTCTTTAAAAGATTCAGCCGTAATATTTCCATTATTTATTTCATTTTCAAAAAACTCTTCGATTGTGAAACTATTTTTTGATAATTTTAAAGCAGATTCTTTATCATCAGCCAATCGGATATATTCATCTCTAAAACTTAAAATAGTGGATGGTTCTATTCCAACCAAAGGTGTTTTTTGACTAATCAAATCTTTAAAATGATTCACATTGAAATTCGCTTTTTCTTTAGCTTCATCTAATAATCCTTTTGAAATAAAACTTCTACCGCTTTCTTCGTGCTCGGTTATTATAACTTCATAATTCAAAGTAGTTAATACTTCAAGTGCATCAATTCCAACATTTACATCATAAAAATTAGTGTATTCATCCATAAATAAATAAACTTTACCTTTACTTATGTCTCTATTTTTGTACTTGCTTTTATTCTTTTTGTACCACTTAAAAAAAGTTTTATTTGCTAATTTCGGAATACTTCGTTTAGGTGCAATTCCTAATACTTTTTTAGCAATTGGAGTATTTAATAAAGCATTGGTTAACCATGGTGTTATGCTCCCCAATTTATTCCATTTGACATTATCAGCAAACATTTTTGTTCTAAACGGAATACCATTCGTTTTTTGGTATTGATATAAAAACTCTGCTTTTAAAGCTGCAATATCTACATTACTAGGGCACTCACTCGCACAAGCCTTGCAGCTCAAACACAAATCAAATACTTGCTTTAATTCTTTATGATCAAATTTGTTCGGCTGTTCACTATTAGTCAAGAACTCTCTTAGGGCATTTGCTCTTGCTCTGGTTGTATCTTTTTCATCTTTTGACGCTCTAAAACTTGGACACATCGTTCCTCCAGCAGAAATTGTTTTTCTACAATCTCCAGATCCGTTACATTTTTCAGTTGCTCTTAAAATCCCTTCAGAATCTGAAAAATCTTGAATTGTTTCAATTACTGGTTCTTCACGATCAACTTCGTAACGCAAAGATTGATCCATAGGGTAGGGGTCAATAATTTTCCCTTTATTAAAAATATTATTAGGATCAAATGCGTATTTTATTTTTTTGATCAATTCATAATTCTTTGCTCCTAACATTAATGGTAAAAATTCTGATCTCACGATACCATCTCCATGTTCACCACTCATTGATCCTTTATATTTTTTAACCAATTTTGCTACATCGGTAGTAATAATTCTAAATAGTTTTACATCTGTTTCTTTTTTTAAGTTAAGAATTGGTCTTAAATGTAATTCTCCAGCTCCTGCATGAGCGTAATAAACTGCATTTTGATCATATTTTTTCATCATTGCAGTAAACTCTGCTATGTAATTTGGTAAATCGTTTACTTCAACAGCTGTATCTTCAATACAGGCAACAGCTTTTTTATCACCAACAATATTACCCAACAATCCTAAACCGGCTGCCCTCAAATTAATCGCTTTATTAATATCATCACCTATTAGTTTAGGATACGAATACCCAAAGTTGTTAGTTTGAAGATCCTTTATTAAATCATCAGCCAATTTTTCTACTTCTTTTTTAGAATTAGCAGATAGTTCTAGCATTAATATTGCTTCGGGATCTCCTTTTACAAAAAATCTGTTTTTAATTTGACTACGATTACTCTTGGTACAATCCAATATGGTTTTATCCATTAATTCACACATATATAAATTGTGCTTCATGGCAATAACAACTGCTTCTAAACTCTCTTGAATACTCTCAAAGTGAGCTGCTATTAAAATACTATTTTCAGGAGGTAATTCATCAAGTTTTAGAGTAATATCTGTAGTAAAAGCCAATGTGCCTTCACTACCACATAATAATTTACCAAGATTGATTTTGTTTTTAGAATCAGAAAAAACTTGAGAATCAATTAAAACATCAACAGCATAACCGTTATTTCTTCTATGGATATTTTTATTGGGGTATTCCTTTTTAATTTCTTCTTGAATATCAGGTTTAGATAGTTCTGAAAAAACAGTTTTATAAATTTTATTTTCAACTGAATTACCATTCATTTTTTGTTTAAAACCTTCTTTATCTAGTGAATCAAACTTTACTTCATTCCCATCAGAAAGTATAGTATTCATTGAAATAACTTTATCACGAGTAACTCCATATTTAATGGAAGTTGTGCCTGACGAATTATTACCAACCATTCCACCCATCATACATCTATTTGTAGTTGAAGTATTGGGTCCAAAAAACAAACCGTAGGGTTTTAAAAAGGCATTCAACTCATCTCGAATAACACCTGATTCTACAGTTACTGTTCTATTCTTTTCATCGAACGCTAAAATATTAGTAAAATACTTTGAAACATCAACTATAATTCCCTCTCCCACACATTGACCTGCTAATGAAGTTCCAGCTGTTCTGGGAATAAGTGATATGTTTTCTTCATTAGCAAACTGAATAAGATTTTTAATATCATTCTTATTCTTTGGATAACAAACAGCTATAGGTATTTTTCGATATACCGATGCATCTGTAGCATAAATACTTTTGTGTAAATTATCAAAATGGATTTCACCTTCAAGATTATTAGCTAATATTTCTAGTTTTAAACTAAGTGGCATTATAAAAATTATATATTAAAAAGAAGATTTACTATGATACTTTTGCTCCATTTAAAGCATCTTTATGAGATTGTAAAAGTACAACATCTTTCTCGTTTTGTATACCAAGAATCAGGCATTCGCTAATAAAATTTGCTATTTGTTTTGGTTCAAAATTGATGACTGCAATCACTTTTTTATTCATTAATTCTTTTCTAGTATATAAACTTGTTATTTGTGCACTTGTTTTTTTTACACCCAAAGCACCGAAATTAATTAGTATTTGATAGGCAGGAACTTTTGCATTTGGGAAAGTATCTACTTGAATAATTGTTCCAATTCTAATATCTATTTTTTGAAAATCTTCAAATGAGATCGATTCTTTTATCATCTTTTAGTAATTTTGAAAGATAAATTTATAAAAATTATGTCACGTACACCATCAAATATGCTCTCATTAGGAACCCATGCCCCAAAATTTGAATTATTGGATACAATTTCACAAAATATATTGTCCATTGATGATTTAAAAGGGGTAAAAGCCACTGTTATATTTTTTATTTGTAACCATTGTCCATTTGTTATTCATGTAAATGATGAATTAGTAAAAATTGCAAATGATTTTAATACAAAAGGAATATCATTTATTGCAATTTCATCTAATGATATTGAAAATTATCCTCAAGACGCACCCCATTTGATGCAAAAGGTAGCACAAGATTTAAACTATCCTTTTCCATATTTGTTTGATGAGTCACAAGAAATTGCTAAAGCTTATGATGCCGCTTGTACTCCAGATATTTTTGTTTTTAATGAAAATTTAAATTTGGTCTATAGAGGTCAAATTGATGATTCAAGACCAGGTAACGATATTCCAGTGACAGGTAGTGATTTACGTTTAGCACTAAAAAGTATCTTAGAAAATAAGGAAATATTTCAAGATCAAAAACCTAGTATTGGTTGCAATATTAAATGGAAAGTATAAAAAAATCCTTTCAAAAATTTTGAAAGGATTTTAGGTTAATATAAACAGAGTCAATTTTAAATACTATTCCATTTCTTCAAAAAAAGGTATTTCTAAAGCTAATTCAGCATCTACCAGGCTTTTGATTTTATTTTCGGCTTGAAAATATCTAACTGCTTTTGTAGTAGGCAATATTTTAGAAAACTTTTTAAAATATGTTTTTTTAAGTTTAAGCAGTTCAGTATCTATATTCATTGCATCTGTCCATAATTCCTTTGCCTTATCATCGGTCATAGTTTCATAATGATCTGAATAATCTTTTATCGTATTAAAAAGTTTTGTATTTACAGTATACATTTTATCATTATACTCATTATACAATGACCAGAAAGGTACACTTTCTTGTTCACTTAATTGCATAATATCAGCTATTGCAGCCTTTTTTTCAGTTTTTAAAACATCTCTAGTTACTTCTAGATAATCATTTGCATTTTGTGCAAAACTACTTACAGATACAAATAATAAAGTAATTCCAATTAATAATTTTTTCATTTTCATTTAATTATAAGGTTAAACATTAAAATAATTTAGATTCTCAAAAATAAATAAAAAATACTCATATTACAAGAGTATCTTTAACAATAATTATTTTATATCCATTAATTCAACATCAAAGATCAAAGTTGCATTAGGTGGTATAACTCCTCCTGCACCTTGACTGCCGTATGCTAAATCTGATGGTATAACTAACCTGGCTTTATCACCAACTTTTAATAGTTGCAAACCTTCATCCCAACCTTTGATAACTTGTCCAATTCCAACCTGAAAATCAATTGGTTGCTTACGTTGATATGACGAATCAAATACTGTTCCGTCAATTAATTGTCCTTTATAATGTACAGAAATATTATTGCCTTTTTCAGCTTTTTTGCCAGAACCCTTTTGAAGAATTTGGTAGCGTAAACCTGAATCAGTTTTTTCAAAACCTGCTGCAATTTTATCTAATTCTACATCTATTTTCTTTTTAACATCAGCTAATTTTTTTTCTCTTTCCCCATCAAAAGATCTAAATGATTCTATTGCATTAAAATTCTCTGCAGCTTCACCAACTCTAACAATTTCAATTGATTCAAGTTTATCATCTTGAGCAATTGAATTAACCACATCTAATCCTTCAACTACATTTCCAAAAACAGTATGTTTATTATCTAACCATGGAGTTTCAACATGTGTAATAAAAAATTGACTACCATTTGTTCCTGGTCCAGAATTTGCCATAGATAACACTCCTGGTTTATCATGTTTCAAATCCGTATGGAATTCATCTTCAAAGCTATAACCAGGATTACCTGTACCAGTTCCTTGGGGGCAACCACCTTGAATCATAAAATTATCAATAACTCTATGAAATTTTAATCCATCATAATATTTTGTCCCTTGTGGTTTTGCTGAATTTTCTAAATTTCCTTCAGCTAGAGCGACAAAATTACCAACTGTAGCTGGTGTTTTTTCAAATTCTAAATTCAATAGAATATCTCCTTTTGAGGTCTTAATTTTTGCGTATAATCCGTTATTCATTTTGTTTTTATTTAAAAGAAATGCAAATATACTTCAATAAAATAAACTTTCAATTTAATCGTTATATAATAATATACTATGAAAAAAAATGCCATGAAAAAATTATCTTTATTATCAGCTCTTCTTTTTGCTGTGTTGGCAATGAATGCTCAACTTCAAGAAGAAGGATTTTCAAATTCAACAATTTCAGACGGATGGACTTCGAGTAACGCTACTAGTGGCTGTGATTGGAGTTTTGGTTATATTGGCGAAATGCCTAACAGTGGAACACCTGCATCTACCTTTCCTTCTGGAGCAGCTTTTTTTGATGACGGAGTTTGTGGAGCATTGAGTAATGATTTAGCTACTTTAACTGGTCCTGTTATTGATATGACAGGTATAACAAATTCAGCAATTGAAGTAGTTTATAATTTACAGGTATTTGCTGGTAAGGGAATTTTTAAAATAGAAGCTTTTGATGGTGTATCTTGGCAAGAGGTATTTTTTCAAGATGAGGACTCACCTAGAAATACAGGTACAAACCAAACTGTAAGTTTAGATGTATCTCCATATTTAAATAGTGCTTTTCAAGTGCGTTTTGTATATCATGATGAAGGTTTACAAGCTTGGGGCTTGGCAATTGATCATTATAAACTAATAAATTCTTCAGTAGCAAGTGTTGATGATTTAGTAGAATTAGGTTTCAACTATTATCCAAATCCTTCGCAAAATATTTTGAATTTAGCGGCAAAAGAAAACATAGGGATGGTTAATATTTATAATATTCTTGGTCAAGAGGTTCTTTCAGAAAAACCTACTCGAACAGTGGCACAAATAGATTTAAGCGACCTATCAATGGGTGCTTATTTTGTTAAAGTTCTGGTTGATGACAAAAGAGGTTCTTTTAAAATTATTAAAGAGTAAATTAAGTTTATATTTTATATAATAGGTTATCATTTTTTTTTGGTAACCTATTTTTTTGCTTCATAAATTGATGATTTTTTCACTATTATTCAATTAATATCTAATCCAACAATAATCTATTATAGGTTTAATTAGTATAGAAGTCATCGTACTCTTTTACAAAGAAAAAGACCGCTATGAATATAAAATTCAATAGCAGTCTAAAAAAAAGGGCTCTTCAATAATCTAAATTAATTAGATTAAAATATTTTTAATTATTGTTTTCTAAAATAAAACATCTTTATTTTTCCTTTTAAACATTTAAAGGAACTAATTGGAATTCAATTTTTAATAATGTGGGGGAGAAAGGAGAAATGAATTGTGAAATTAAATCAGTAATTTTCTTATAAATCTTCATTTAGTATTATAATTTAATGGTTAAAATGAAAGCTTAAATAGAATAACAAATATTAATCGCTATTTTATAAAGCAGATTTTTATTTAATAAATCAAATAAACCTTGTCTTATTAAATTTTTGAAGAAAATTGTTGTTATTAGAGGGTGTTGTTAAAAACTGAAATTGCATTTAACATTACATTAAACGCATTTAGTTTTAATTTATTTTAAATGAATTAGAATTATTATTTTAGCATTAAAATTATTTCAATAATTAATACTTCTTTTAGTATTTTTAGTTGAGATACTCTAAAGATACAATTGATTGAAAGTTATAGTTAATCAGCCATATAGCGAAAAAAAAATTATTGAACTAATCAGTTCTTTTGATACAACAGGAGATACATTTTATGCAAAACGAAATACTATAAAAATATTTAAAGTTGGAAACGAAGAATGGAATGTCAAGTCATTTAAAATACCTCATTTAATAAATAAATTTGCATATAGATTTATAAGAAAATCGAAAGCTCAACGTTCTTTTGAATATGCCAACTATTTGTTAGATCATGGCATTTTAACTCCTAAACCAATTGCTTATATAGAAAAATTCAATTTTTTTGGATTAAGTAATAGTTATTATGTATCAGAGAATTTACATTACGACCTTACATTCAGGGAATTAATTCATGAAAAAGATTATCCTGATAGAAAGAATATTTTAACGCAGTTTACCGATTTTACATATAATTTGCACGAAAAAGGAATTCATTTTCTAGATCACTCACCGGGAAATACACTCATTGTAAAAAG
>DAOVTF010000088.1 GCA_030633225.1 Flavobacteriaceae bacterium | reverse complement strand
ATTGGAAAAAAATACAAATGAAATCAAAAACAAGATAGTTTTTTTCACATCAAGAGTTTTCTCCAAAGATACCAAAACTAAATGGTTGTATTAATTTTGGAATATAATATCTCCAGGAATGATACCGGTTTTAATAGTTTCTAATAAAGTTCCGGAATTTATATCAAAAATATTTAATGTCCCTTCACTAGCATAATCTTTAGCATCAGTTGCGTATAATTCACCATTATTTGCTTTCATCGTATAATAGTAACCATCAAATCCTACTATGCTTTCTGTAGGTAGATTAGAAGATTTTACATCAAATGCATAAACTTTTCCGTTAAGATTATAAAACAATTCATTAGCATCTACAGCTAAACTAGTAGGGTGATCTGTTATCGAGTCAAAATCAAAATTTGTGATACCTAGATCGTTTACTTTGATCTTATATAAAGATCCACCAGTTTCGGTGGTTGCATAACTTGGGTTACCTTGGCACAATACCCATACATTTCCATTTCCGTCAGAAACAATCGAATTAGGAACATCCCCAATTGTTAAGTTTGCTTCAACAGTATTATTGCTTGTATTAATAACAACAACTTGGTTGTTTTGACTATATCCTCCTTCTAATGTAACAAATAACTTATTATTTACAATTTTCAAATTCTCCGGCCCTTCTCCAACAGGAATTTTACCTGAAATAGTATTGGTGTTTAAATCAATTGTGGCTATAAAATCGTCCTCAGAATTAAAAGGATCACCCCAGTTACTCACATAACCTGTGTCTCCATTCACAGCCATATATTTGGGTAATTTAATATTATCACCTTCTATTACAGTAAGACTTTTCATGGTATATCTATTAGCAACAACTATTCTATTCGAATTATTCACTATGATATAGGCATTTACATCCGTTAATGTCATAGAGCTTACAATATTTCCAAGATCTACACCATTTACGGCTTTGTATACATCCTGACTTACAATTCCATCATCACCTACAAAAGTAATTGTCCCACTACCATTTTGAAAAGGACCTTCATTGGTAATAAAAAATCCATTTTCGTAATCACCTTTTGGCAATTTAGGATCATCATCATCTGAACAAGAATTCAAAAATATAATAGCTATTAATAGCGCTGCTAGTTTAATTTTTTTCATTTTTTTAAATATTTAGGTTTATTTGGAGTGAATAATTTCTATTTGGCATAGGCCGATAAGCAACCGATTGATAGTTTTTATCAAACAAATTGTTAACTCGACATTCTAATGTCATTCTATTTTTAAAAAAGCTTCTTTGAATATTTATATTTGATAATAAATAATCATCCAATGATTGTGTATTACTCGTGGTTATATATACCTCACCTGTATATTGCAAATTATAGCTAAAACTCCACTTTTTATATTGGTAATTAATTATGGCATTTGCCTTGTGAAACGGCACATAAATCAATTGTTTGTGTGTTGATTCATCCTCAGATTTTGAATAATCATATTTTATTTTTAAACCTAAAGTATGATAATTAAAGTTCTTTTGAGCTTCAAGCGATGATTCAAAACCATAATTAGAGACTTCTTGAACATTTTGTGGTTGCCAAAAAGAACTAGATACTGGTTGCCATTGAATTAGATCTTTACTTTTGATCAAATAAGAAGTAATATGAAAACTTAATAATTCATTTTTAAATACCAGCCCTATTTCAGCAGATTTACTTTTTTCTGTTTTTAAATCAGAATTTCCGCCAGGTTCCCAATACAAATCATTAAAAGTTGGAGTTCTATAGTTTGTAGAAAAAGCTGTTTTAAAAGTTAAATTGCTGGTCAGATCATATTTAGCATCAAATGCAAAAATAAAAGGGATATCAAAAACAGAAGAATATCCTTTACGGATACTTAAATTATAATTTAATTTAGATAGGGGTTGATGATGAAACAAAACATAAGTATTAAAAATATTTTGATCTTGTTTTGGAATATTTGAACCGTTTCCCTGTTCATTTTTATACTCTATGCCTCCATTAAATAAAATATTACTATTTAAAAAATAGGTCAAATCATATTTTGATATGAAATTTTTACTTTCTCCATTAGAGTAATTTGAATCATCTTTATTGAAAAAATAAGTAAATTCTTCAGCTAAATAAGCTAATTTTAATGATGATGTAAACTTGTTTCCTATATATTTCCAGTCTAATAGATTTCGACTATTATAATTTTCTATTTTTGAATTACTAGGTACAGTAATGGTTCTAGAGGTATTTCTATCATTATCAATAAAGGAAGTAAAATAAGTTAGTCTATTTTTGTCATTAATCTTATAAGCAAAAACTCCATTTATATGATAGTTTTTAAATTGACCATTTTCATTTATTAGATCACTTTCAAAAAATGGGTAATCATTTTCAGAACTTGTAGCTCCCAATGAGAGTTTTGCATATAGATTATCATTACTAATAATACCTTGAAAATGTGTAGAATAAGTTTGATAAGAACCTAAACCAAGAAGTAATTTTGCTTCTTGGTTATTCTGAATAGTAACTTGATCACTTAAATTAATGGCTCCGCCAATAGCTCCACTACCTAATAAAACACTAGCCCCTCCTATTCTAATTTCAATTTCATCAAAACTATAAGCAGATAAAGTATTAAAATCAGTTTGCCCATTTAAAGAAGAATTTATAGCAATACCATTCCAGTAAACTCCTGTTTGTGATGCATTAGTTCCTCTTAATGATATGGAAGAAACCATTCCATATCCGTTTTGTTTAAAATATAAATTTGCTTGATTTTGTAATAGGTTTCCTAAACTCTGATTATTGCTTTTTAATATGCTATCTGATATAGTTTCAACTGTATAGCCACTATTTAAACTTGGAGAAAAACTGCCTTTTAAGACAATTTCTTCTAATTGATTGATACTGTCATTTTGCGAAAAAGAAATCGCAAAGACCAGTAAAAAAAGAGATGTAATTATTTTTAGCATATTACCATCGTTTTTCATCCGAAAACTTTGAAAATTAATATTAACTTGGTAGGTTTCCTGGCTTGCGTCTTGTTGTTTGTCTTCCCATTCGCAAAAATGAACAGTGACAATTAGATTAACAACAAGCATCACGATTTAACATGATTTAGCTTACAGTTGCGGAGACAGCTCTCGGTTAGATACTTTAAAAAAGTAAACGAGATTCCCTTTTATATTATCACGCAAAAGCGTGACCAAATTCTTTGGCAAATTTAACTGAAAAAATGAATGAAAAAAATAATTAAAGCAATAATTATTTTAAATTATCGTAAACTTGCTAAAGTTTAATATTAAGAAAAATTGATTTATCAAACTCAAAAAATATATTTCTTATTAAAGTATAAAACCTTCTACTTGGCAATAGTTCTTTTAGTTGTAAGTAGCTGTAATAAGGTTGAAAAAAATGATAATTTTATTGAACAAAATAATTCATCTTATTCTTTAGTAAAATATGCAAAAGGATTTGATATTCAAGTATTTGATACTTACAAAAAATTGATTATTAAATCTCCTTATCCTGGAGCAAAAAACCAGCAAGAATTCATTTTAATAAATAAAGAAAAGCAAAATGAATCAGAGCAAATAGATAAAAATACAATTGTAATTCCTTTAAAAAAAATTGTTGCAACATCAACCACTCATATACCAATGTTAGAATTAATTAATGAAGAGAATACTTTAATTGGTTTTCCTAATATAGATTATATCACCTCATCAAAAACCGTTGATTTAATAAATAAAAAAAATATTATTGATGTTGGAAATGAACAAAATTTTAACACAGAAATTCTACTTACCTTACAGCCAGATGCTGTTATTGGTTTTACTATGGGAAACACTTCAAAAATGTATAAAACAATAAGCAGTAATGGTATACCAGTTATTTTTAATGGAGATTGGCTTGAAGAAGCACCACTTGGAAGAGCAGAATGGATTAAGTTTTTTGGAGCTCTTTATGACAAAGATGTTATGGCAGATAGTATTTTTAATGAAATTGAAACAAAATATATAAATGCAAAAAAAATTGCAAGCAAGGCGAAAAGAATTCCAACAATTTTAACCGGAATTTTATATAAAGACAAATGGAATTTACCTGCCGGCGAAAGTTTTACCGCACAACTTTATAAAGATGCAAACACCAATTATTTATGGAAAGATTCTAAGGGTCAAGGCAGCTTGGTTTTAAGTATTGAATCCGTTTTTGATAAAGCGCTAAAAGCAGATTATTGGATTGGCTCTGGTTATTTTACCAATCTTAATGAATTGGCAAATGCAAATGAATACTATACTGAATTTGAAGCTTTTAAGAATAAAAATATCTATACCTTTTCTAAAAAAAGAGGGGTTAATGGTGGGGTTATTTATTTTGAATTGGCTGCTATTCAACCTCATATTGTTTTACGAGATTTAATTAAAGTAACACACCCTGAACTTTTACCAGATTACGAGCCTTATTTTTTGAAGAAATTAGATGAATAAGTAGAAAGTAGAAAAAACTTAAAATAAATATTATTAAACAATCGCCAACATATAACTTTTCCTTTATTATTCTAGTCCTTGCATTACTCATTTTCATTATTATAAATATAAGTTTTGGATCGGTAAATATTCCGTTTAAAGCGATAATCAACACTATTTTTAATAATGAAACTACCAAAGAAACTTGGGATATTATTATATTTAATCATAGAATTCCTAAAGCGATTACAGCTATTTTGGTTGGGTCTGGCCTAGCAATTAGCGGTTTATTAATGCAAACCTTATTCAGAAACCCGCTTGCAGGGCCATATGTCTTGGGTATAAGTTCAGGAGCAAGTTTAGGTGTAGCCATATTATTATTAGGAGCATCAATTTTAGGTGGCGGATTTTTTATTTTCTCTCAATCAAATATTGCCATGAGCATTGCTGCAAGTCTTGGATCATTTTTAGTTCTCTTTGCCGTTATGATCGTTGCCAGAAATGTAAAAAATACTATGACAATATTGATTATAGGTTTGATGTTTAGTAGTTTAGCCGCTGCAATAATAAGTGTATTAGCCTATTTTAGCAGTGCAGAGAATTTACAACAATATATGTTTTGGAGTTTTGGAAGCTTAGGTAATTTAACATGGAATGAAATACTAATATTTATTAGTATATATATTCTTGCGCTTCTTTTAATACTTCCAACAATAAAGCCCTTAAATAGTTTACTTCTTGGAGAGAATTACGCCAAGAGCTTGGGTATCAATTTTAATAGAACGAGAAATTTAATATTAGTATCTACAAGCTTATTTACTGGTGTTATTACCGCTTTTTCGGGTCCAATTGCATTTATAGGTTTAGCAACACCGCATATAACCAAGTTAATTTTTAACAGTTCAAATCACAAGATACTAATTCCGGCAGTTGCAATTTTAGGTGCAATTATCATGTTAATCAGTGATACCATTGCTCAATTACCAAATAGTGAATTTACTCTACCAATAAATGCAATAACATCATTATTTGGTGCACCGGTAGTAATATGGCTGATATTAAGAAAAAAGAAAATCAGTTTATAAAATATGTTATATAAAAAACACATACTTAAAGCTGAAGGCCTAGTCATAGGTTATGCATCTAAAAAGGTGAATACCATTGTAGCAAAGGATTTGAACTTTGAGCTTTTTCCCGGAGAACTGGTTTGCGTCTTAGGAAAAAATGGAATAGGTAAATCGACTTTATTAAAAACTCTAACAAAAGTTCAACCAAAAATATCAGGCAATATATTTTTAAAAAATAAAAATCTTGATCAAATCAATCAAAATGAATTTGCAAAAAATGTTAGTATTGTACTAACAGAAAAAATTCCATCAAGTAATTTAACTGTTTATGAGCTTATTGCTTTAGGCAGACAACCATATACAAATTGGTTTGGTACTTTAACTAAGGAAGATAAAAAACAAATAAATCAAGCTATTGAACAAGTCAATCTTCAAAATTTAACACATAAACGTTGTGATGAACTTAGTGATGGTCAGTTACAAAGAGTAATGATCTGCAGAGCTTTAGCACAAAATACAAATATTATTATTTTAGATGAACCAACTGTACATTTGGATGTACAACATAAAATGGAAACGTTTAGATTATTACAAAATCTAGCTGTCAATTTGAATAAGATCATTTTAATATCAACACATGAAATCCAATTGGCACTACAAATGGCAAATAAACTTTGGCTAATGACCAAATCTGATTTTATAACTGGAAATCCTAAATATTTAGTTAAAAATGATGCCATTAACAAGCTTTTTGATAGTAATACCATACATTTCGACAAAAATAGCAATCAGTTTAAGGTGATTTAAATTAAACACCATATTTATTTCCTATTTTTGAAAATTAAAAAGTACTTTATGAAAAATATTATACTACTCTTATTAAGTTTAACCATATTATCTTGTGGTTCAAACAAAAAAATAAATATCAATGAAGATTCTGTCAAGAATGAATTTGCAAATGAGATCAAAGCTGAAGACCTAAAAGAACACCTATATATTTTTGCTTCAGATATTTTAGAAGGAAGAAAGACCGGTGAAAAAGGTCAAAAAATGGCAGCTAATTATCTTACCGCTTATTATAAGAATTTAGGATTAAAATCTCCAAAAGGAGATAATGAATATTTACAAATAATTCCTAAAGAATTCTTTAATGGTAAGTCAAAGGCCGCTTCAGAAAATGTTGTTGCTTATATTGAAGGAAGTGAAAAACCAGATGAGTTTATTATCATTTCTGCACATTATGATCATCTTGGCAAAAAAGGAGAAGAAGTATATAATGGAGCTGATGATGATGGTTCTGGGACAACTGCTGTCATGGAAATTGCACAGGCATTTCAAAAGGCTAAGAAAGATGGATATGGCCCAAAAAGATCTATTTTATTTTTACACTTAACAGGTGAAGAAGAAGGTTTATTTGGTTCAAAATATTACACAAGTCACCCTCTTTTTCCCTTAGCCAATACAATTACAAATCTAAACATTGATATGGTAGGCAGAATTGACAAAAAACATAAGAACAAACCTGAATATGTTTATATAATTGGGGCTGACAAATTAAGTAGTGAGTTACATAGTATATCTGAAGATGTAAACAAAAAATACACCCAACTAAAATTGGATTATACTTATAATGATGAAAAAGATCCGAATAGATTTTATTACAGATCAGATCATTATAACTTTGCAAAGAATAACATTCCGGTTATATTTTATTTTAATGGTACGCATGAAGATTACCATAAAATAACCGATACTCCTGATAAAATAAACTATGATATTTTAGCAAAAAGAACTCAGTTAGTATTCTATACTGCTTGGGAAATTGCAAATAGAGATAATAGATTAGTTGTAGATAAAGGAAATGTTGAATGAAGAATTTAAAATTTAACATTATCCATTTAGAATTATAATGAATTTGTATTCAATAATTGATATAGAAACTACAGGTGGCAGATATAATGAAGAAGGAATTACAGAAATTGCTATTCATAAATATGATGGAAATGATATT
>DAOVTF010000252.1 GCA_030633225.1 Flavobacteriaceae bacterium | reverse complement strand
GAGGATTATTATAGCTCTCAAGTAGATAAAGATATTGTTGATTTTCAATTTTCTAAAATTGGAGATATAAAAGAGTTCACTACTCTTGAAAAAATGATGATAATTTCAGTGCAAAATGTATTGAAGAATTCAAAATTAAAAATTACGAATAAAACAGGTTTGATTATTGCTTCAACAAAAGGTAATATTGATGTTTTATCACCAGATTCAGAATTTTATCAAAAAAGTAGTAGAGTATATTTACCACAACTTGGAAAACAAATACAAGATTTTTTTAATTTAGAAAACGAAGCAATAGTTCTTTCAAATGCCTGTGTGTCTGGAGTCTTAGCTCTTGCTATTGCAAAACGTTTGATTCAATCACATTATTATGATGACATAATTGTTGTTGGTGGTGATTTGGTTTCAGAGTTTATATTATCTGGTTTTACTTCGTTTCAAGCAATTAGCGATAAACCATGTAAACCATTTTCAAAGAACCGATCAGGTATAACAATTGGAGAAGCAGTTGCTTCCGCATTGGTTACATCAGATAAAAAAAGTATTACAGACAAAACAGTTCAAATTATTGGAGGAGCTTCCTGTAACGATGCGAACCATATTTCAGGGCCTTCTCGTACAGGTGAAGGATTGTTTTTAAGTGTTAAGTCAGCGTTGAAAGAAGCTAATATTAAAGCAAATGATATAGATTATATTTCTGCTCATGGAACAGCTACAAATTATAATGATGAGATGGAATCTGTGGCATTTAGCAGATTAAATATGTTAGATATTCCATTAAATAGTTTAAAAGGTTATTATGGTCATACGTTAGGAGCTTCAGGCTTGCTTGAATCAATTATTGGAATAGAATCATTAAATCATAATACTTTGGTTTCTTCATTGGGTTATGATGAATTAGGAGTTTCAAAACCATTAAATATTATTAAAGATACAGAAAGAAAAAATGTAAATATTTTTTTAAAAACAGCATCCGGTTTTGGAGGATGTAATACTGCAGTTATTTTTAAAAAAGTATAACACAGTAAGTAATAAATATTAAAATAGATTCAATAAATTTGTTTTAAATTATCAAAAAGAATATATGAAAAATAAAACCATAAAAGCTATTGATGCCATACAGGAAGCACAAAAAATTGCTTTTTCGCCATTTTTATTTCAGGCTGTAGTTTCACTAAGAAAGCTTGGTATTTTTGACCTTATTTTTGAAAAAAGAAATGAAGGAGGTATAACAATAGAGGAGATGTCAAAAGAACTATCAATAAGTACATACGGACTTGGAGTTTTACTTGAAATAGCTGAAAGTTCTGATGTTGTTACCCAAGATCAAGATAATAAGTTTGAATTAACCAAAATAGGATATTTTTTAAATTATAATGAAACAACCAATGTAAATATAAATTTCACAAATGAAGTGTGTTATAAAGGTCTATTTCATTTAAATGATTCTATTAAAAATGGAAAACCAGAAGGACTAAAAGAATTAGGTAACTGGAATACTATTTATGAAGGGTTATCTAGTTTAGATTCAGAAATAAAAAAATCATGGTTTGAATTTGATCATCATTATTCAGACTATGCATTTCAAGAAGCTTTACAGATAATTTTTGAAAAACCTCCAAGAGTGATATATGATATTGGTGGTAATACAGGGAAATTTGCAATCAATTGTTGTAAAAAAGATAGTGATGTATTTGTAAAAATACATGACCTTCCAGGGCAACTTAATATTGCTCTTGCGAATGCTAAAAAGCATGGATTTGAAAATAGAATATCAGGATATGAAATAGATTGGTTGTCAGATAATCCAAAAATTACAAAAGGCGCAGATTTAATTTGGTTAAGTCAGTTTTTAGATTGTTTTTCAAAAGATGAAATAGTAAAAATATTAAAAGTCTGTGTTGAATCTATGGATACAAATACAGAGTTATATATCATGGAAACTTTTACAGATAGACAAAGATTTGATAATGCAAAATTTTCGCTTGAAGCAACCTCGCTTTATTTTACTTCTATGGCAAATGGAAATAGTAAAATGTATAAAGCAATTGAGTTTGAAGAACTTATTGAACAAGCAGGTCTTGAAATAAAAAAAGAGATTAGGCAAGTAGGAGAAAATCATACTATTATGATATGTAAAAAAAAGTAATTGTAGTTTGAACGATAATTTTTACATACAAGACTATTGTCATATAAAAAATAATCAATTAAGGTTAAATGGTAAAGTAATATTTGAAGATAAAGATAAAAATGGTCTTAAAGAATTTTTAAAGAATAGTTATAAAAATCAAAAAATAAATTATTCAAAATTCTTTAAAATGGATAATTTGAGTAAAATTGCATTTTTAGCTGCAGAAATTATTTTAAAGAATATTACTTTACAAGATTTAAATAATAATATTGCATTAATATTTTCAAATAATGCAGCTAGTTTAGATACAGATAGAAAGTATCAAGATTCAATTAATAACATTGATAATTTTTATCCAAGTCCTGCAGTTTTTGTTTATACTTTGCCAAATATAGGAATAGGCGAAATTAGTATTAGGCATCAGTTAAAAAGTGAAAATGCATTTTTTGTATTTGAAAAATACAATGCAAATTTTCATCAAAATTATGAGAATGTTTTATTACAAAGTAACAATTCTGACGCTGTTTTAGGAGGATGGGTAAATGTTGATGGTGAGAATTATGAAGCATTTGTATATTTGGTATCAAAAAATGGAATTATAGAACATACAAATAAGAATTTAATAAAATTATATAAAGATTAGTACAATGGAGAATTTAAAAAAAGAACTAAAAGAAAAAATAATTGAAAATTTAAATTTAGAAGATATTGAAGTAGCCGATATAAAGGATGATGATGTATTGTTTGGTGATGGATTAGGTTTAGATTCAATAGATGCTTTAGAATTGATAGTAATGTTAGATAAAGATTACGGTATTAAATTGACTGATCCAAAACAAGGAAAATCAATATTTCAATCCATTAATACAATGGCAGATTATATTACAGAAAACAGAAAATAATAAATGACTAAAGGTGTTGCTATTACCGGAATGGGAATTATATCTTCAATTGGAAATACAGTTGAAGAGAATTTTCAATCGCTAATAGATATGAAATCTGGAATATCAAGAATCAGTAAAATTGATACTATTCATAAAAATGACATCAAGGTAGGTGAGATCAGTTTTACTAATGAAGAATTGATCAAGACATTGAATTTACCGGAATCTAATAATTATTCTAGAACAGCGCTTTTAGCAGAAATAGCGGCAAAAGAAGCCGTAAAAAATGCAAATATCACGGATATAAGTAAGTATAAAACAGGGTTGATATCTGCAACTAGTGTAGGGGGAATGGATATGACCGAAAAGTATTATTATTCTTATGAAGATGAAGTTGATAAAAGAAAATATATTGACCCACATTCATTAGGTGATTCAACTTTAAAGATTGCAAGTAGTTTGGGAATAAGGAGTTATACAACAACGATAAGTACGGCGTGTTCTTCAGCTACTAATGCTATTATGTTAGGTGTGAGAATGATTAAAAGTGGTAAATTAGATAGAGTTATTGTTGGTGGTGCTGATTGTTTATCAAAATTC
>DAOVTF010000058.1 GCA_030633225.1 Flavobacteriaceae bacterium | reverse complement strand
TAAAGGGAAGATTCAAAATTGTAGGTCAAGTTACATTGGGTGCTTTTGTAGGTTTTGTTTTATATTTTAATCCTGATGTAGTTGTAAAAGAAAAACTTCCAGAATATCAAATAGTTCAAACTCCTGCGTTAACGGTTCCAACAAATCATTTTAGTGAGGCTCATAAATCAACTAAAACCACCATTCCGTTTGTAAAGAATAATGAATTCGACTATGCCAATTTAGTTAGATGGATGGGTGATAAAGCAGTTGATTATGTGTGGTTAGTATTTGTAATCATTGTTATTTTTATAATAACTGCAGTGTCAAATGGTGCAAATTTAACCGATGGTATTGACGGCTTAGCGGCTGGATCTTCAGCTATAATTGTTATGGCATTAGCAGTGTTTGCATGGATTTCTGGTAATATTATTTTTGCCGATTATTTAAATGTAATGTATATACCAAACTCTGGTGAAATGACCATTTTTATTAGTGCTTTTGTTGGAGGATTGGTTGGGTTTTTATGGTATAACGCATATCCTGCCCAGATATTTATGGGTGATACAGGCAGTTTAACTATTGGTGGCGTAATAGCTGTTCTTGCAATATCAGTTAGAAAAGAATGGCTAATTCCGATTTTGGCAGGAATCTTTTTAGCTGAAAATTTATCAGTGGTATTGCAAGTCTCCTACTTTAAGTTTACAAGAAAAAAGTATGGTGAAGGAAAACGAATTTTTTTAATGTCGCCTTTGCATCACCACTATCAAAAAAGAGGATATCATGAAAGTAAAATTGTAACAAGGTTTTGGATTGTAGGAATATTACTAGCAGTGATATCAATTTTGACATTAAAAGTAAGATAATAATAAATAAATAATATAAAATGAGTATATCAAGTTTCGCTTTACAAACAAATTTCAATGTAAAAAACGCTTTGGCTTCTAGCACATTAATTGATTTAATGAAAGTTCGAAAAGAAACTATAAGAGATTGTTTGGCAGATTATGAAAATGAAGAACATAGATTGGAAAAAGTGCTGCGAATTAATGGGGTAGAATATATCAATGACTCTAAAGCAGTAAATATAAATGCCACTTATTATGCTTTAGAAAGTGTTGAAACATCAATTGTTTGGATCGTTGGTGGAGTTGATAAGAATAATAATGATTACGAATCATTACTTCCGTTTGTAAATGAAAAAGTTAAAGCAATTATTTGTCTAGGCCAGAACAATGATAAAATAATTGACTCATTTGCAAATATTGTTGATTTTATGATTGAAACTGAAAGCATGTCAGATGCGGTAAGAATAGCATACAAATTAACTAATGAGGGTGAGTCTGTTTTATTGTCACCAGCCTGTGCAAGTTATGATTTGTTTGAAAATTATGAAGATAGAGGTAAACAATTTAAACAAGCAGTAAGACAATTGTAACAATAATATTAGAACCTAAATAATAATATGACAAAAATATTTGAAAATATAAAAGGAGATAAAACCATATGGGCGATCATTGCGGTTTTAGCTATATTTTCATTTTTACCAGTATATAGTGCAAGTACAAATCTGGTTTATGTTGCCGGAACAGGTACAACTATTGGATATTTATTAAAACATGCTATGTTACTTTTATTAGGGTTTGTAATTGTTTATGCAACTCATAAAATTCCATATAGATATTTTAGCGGATTATCAGTTTTATTGTTACCTGTAGTAGTAGTTTTATTGGTGGTAACATTAATGCAAGGTACAGTTATTGACGGTGCAAATGCAAGTAGATGGATTCATATTCCTTTTGTGGGTATTGGTTTTCAAACATCAACATTGGCTGCGGTAGTTTTAATGATTTATATTTCACGTTACTTAGCTAGAAACAAAGATCAAGAAATTAAATTTAAAGAAAGTTTTCTAACCTTATGGTTACCAGTAGGAGTAATTTTAGCTTTGATTTTACCTGCAAATTTCTCAACAACAGCTATAACATTTGCAATGGTTGTTCTGTTAGTTTTCCTTGGTGGATATCCATTTAAATACATAGTAATCATTTTAGGTGTTGGTGTATTAGCCTTATCACTTTTTGTTCTAACTGCAAGAGCTTTCCCAGATTCAATGAAAAATAGTCGAATTAGCACTTGGTCAAATCGGATAGAAAATTATATCTCAGGTGAATCAGAAGATAATTATCAAGCTGAAAAAGCAAAAATTGCAATTGCATCTGGTGAAATTTATGGAAAAGGCCCTGGAAAAAGTGTTCAAAAGAATTTTCTACCGCAATCTTCATCAGATTTTATTTATGCAATTATTGGAGAAGAGTTTGGGTTTGTAGGTGCCATTTCAATCATTTTTTTATACTTAGGATTACTCTTTAGATTAGTTATAATAGCAACAAAATCAGAAACAATATTCGGAACATTATTAGTGTTAGGAGTTGGTTTACCAATAGTCTTTCAAGCATTAATCAATATGGCAGTTGCCGTTGGATTGTTGCCGGTAACGGGGCAGCCCTTGCCATTGATTAGTACCGGTGGGACTTCTATTTGGATGACTTGTTTTGCTATAGGAATAGTTTTAAGTGTAAGTGCAAATAGTAAAAAAAGTACAGTAAAACAAGATAAAGAAGAATTAGATAACCCTTTAGATATTTTACATGAAGCAGTTGGTTAATATCTTGTTAAGTGGTGGTGGTACAGGAGGCCATATTTATCCTGCAATAGCAATTGCAAATGAGTTGAAAATGAGAATGCCTGATGCAAAATTTTTATTTGTAGGAGCTAATGATAGAATGGAAATGGAAAAGGTACCTCAAGAAGGTTATAAAATAATAGGATTGAATATTTCAGGAATACAAAGAAATTTGTCGGCTAAAAATTTAGCATTCCCATTAAAATTGATTCAAAGTTTGATAAAATCAAATCAAATAATTAAAAAGTTTCGGCCCGATGTAGTAATAGGTACAGGTGGGTTTGCTTCAGGACCAACATTATATATGGCAAATATAAAAAACATACCTAGTGTTATACAAGAGCAAAACTCATACCCGGGTATTACAAATAAATTATTGGCTAAAAAAGTTAAGAAAATTTGTGTCGCATATAATGGATTAGAATCTTTTTTCCCAAAAGAAAAAATAATTAAAACCGGTAATCCGGTAAGGCAAGATTTATTAGAAATAGAGGATAAAAGAAAAGAGGCAATCTCATATTTTAAACTTGATGAAAATAAAAAAATATTAATTGTTTTAGGTGGTAGTTTAGGTGCTAGAGTTATAAATCAGACTATTGAAAAAAACATGAATCATATTTTAAAAAAAGATGTTCAAATAATATGGCAAACAGGTAAACTGTATTTTGATGAGTATAAAAAATATGATAATGTTGATGGAATTCAAACACATTCTTTTATAAAAAAAATGGACTTATTATATGCTGCAGCTGATATAATTATAAGTAGGGCAGGTGCCGGATCAATTTCAGAATTGTGTATTGTTGGTAAGCCAGTGATTTTTATTCCATCACCTAATGTAGCTGAAGATCATCAAACAAAAAACGCATTAGCCGTTACAAAAAATGAAGCTGCTATCATGATTAAGGAAAGTGAATTGGATAATTTCCAAAAAACCCTTGACGAGTTGATTTTAAGCAAAGAAAAACAAAAAAAATTAAGTAGAAATATAAAATCTATGGCTTTGCCAAATGCAACAAAACATATTGTTGACGAAATTGAAAAATTAATAAAAAGAGCTAGTTAAGAAACTAGATAAATTTTAAAAATAAATTATGTGCTAAATATTGCGAAACTATGGCAATCGTATTAATAAACAAGGGGATTGTTTTTTGATTGTCATAGTTTTAATAACGAGAAATGAAGAAATATATTATACATATCAAATTTATCTTACTAATAGTATTATTAGTTTTTCTATATGGTTTTGCATCACATAGAAATGCAAATAAAACTAAAAAGAATATTGATCTGGTTTTTGAGAATGGAGATAACCTTTTTATAAGTTACGAAACGGTTAATAAGTTGTTAATACAAAATTTGAACTCCAATAAAAATCAATCAAAAGAAAATATAAATTTGAATAATTTAGAAAAATTTGTGCAGAGCAATGAAATGATTGAAAATGCAGAAATATTTTTGAATATAAATGGGGATTTAGGGGCAATTATTACACAAAGAACACCTGTTTTAAGGGTGGCAAATGATTCAAAATCTTATTATTACGATAGATTAGGTGAAAGAATGATTTTGTCTGATAATTATTCGGCAAGAGTCCCAATTAGTACTAGCGAAATAAATAGTAATAATTGTAAGGATGTTATTTATTTGGCCAATCAAATTAAAAATGATGAATTTTTTAAAAAGCAAATAATAGGGCTTAGTCAAATAGAAGGAGATAGTATAAATCAATTTGAATTAAAGACACGTATTGGAAATCAAACTATAATTTTTGGAGATTTGAATAGAGTAGAAGAAAAGATGAAAAAATTAAAAGTATTTTATCAAAAAATGATGTCGGATAGTATTATGAATAATTATAAAACTATCAATTTGAAATTTAAAGATCAGGTTGTTTGTACAAAAATTTAAAATATGGAAAATAATAACATAGCCGTTGGTTTGGATATTGGAACAACTAAAATTGTTGCAATGGTAGGTAGGCAAGATGCATACGGAAAAATTGAAGTCCTTGGTACCGGTAAAGCTAAAAGTTTAGGTGTTCATAGAGGAGTTGTAAATAATATTACGCAAACAATTCAATCTATTCAACAAGCTGTTGATGAAGCAGAAAGCGCTTCAGGTGAGAAGATTGTCGAAGTAGTTGTAGGAATTGCTGGTCAGCATATTAGAAGTTTGCATCATAGTGATTATATAACTAGGTCGAATTCTGATAAAGTAATTGACGAAAATGATATTGAGAGATTAATTAACCAAGTGTATAAGTTGGTAATGCTTCCGGGTGAAGAGATTATTCATGTTTTACCTCAAGATTTTAAAGTTGATGGTCAAGCCGAAATAAAAACTCCAATTGGAATGTATGGAGGTAGATTAGAAGCTAATTTTCACGTAGTAGTTGGCCAGGTATCATCTATTAGAAATATAGGGAGATGTATTAAAAGCGCTGGTTTAGAATTGGCGAGTATAACCTTAGAACCATTGGCATCTGCCGATGCTGTTCTAAGTCAGGAAGAAAAAGAAGCTGGTGTAGCTTTAATTGATATAGGTGGTGGTACAACAGACCTGGCAATTTTTAAAGATGGAATTATTCGTCACACTTCAGTAATATCGTTTGGAGGTGGAGTTATCACAGAAGATATTAAAGAAGGTTGTTCAATTATAGAAAAACAAGCCGAATTATTAAAAACAAAATTTGGTTCTGCTTGGCCGGGAGAAAATAAAGATAATGAAATAGTTTCTATTCCAGGGTTAAGAGGTAGAGAGCCTAAAGAGATCACGCTTAAAAATCTATCAAAAATAATTCACGCTCGTGTAGTTGAAATTGTTGAACAAGTATTTTTAGAGATTAAAAATTATGGTCATGACGAGACTAAGAAAAAATTAATTGCCGGTATTGTTTTAACAGGCGGAGGTGCTCAGTTAAATCATATTAAGCAATTGGTAGAATATATTACAGGTATGGATACTAGAATTGGGTATCCAAATGAGCATTTAGCAAGTAATTCTGACACCGAATTATCGAGTCCTTTATACGCAACAGTTGTTGGTTTATTAATGAAAGGATTGATAGATAATGAAAAGAAGAATAAAGTTGAAAGTAAAATTGAAGATAAATCTTTTGAAAGAAAACCAGAAACTAATCCGATAGCAAGAAAATCGATATTTGAAAAATGGGGAGAAAAATTCAGAGATTTTTTAGATAACGCAGAATAATAAATAATATAATAAAACTTAAAACAAAAAAAAGTTATGAATTCAGAATTTAGCAACATATCTTTTGATTTACCAAAAAATCAGTCTAATGTTATAAAAGTGATCGGTGTCGGTGGTGGAGGTAGTAATGCAGTTAATCACATGTTTAAAAAAGGCCTAAAAGGTGTTGATTTTGTTGTTTGTAATACTGATGCACAAGCTTTACACAATAGTCCAGTGCCTTTAAAAATTCAATTAGGCGCTACATTAACCGAAGGATTGGGTGCTGGAGCAAATCCAATAATTGGTGAGCAATCGGCAATGGAAAGTATTGAGGATATTAAAAATATGCTTAATACAAGAGCTAAAATGTTATTTATTACTGTTGGAATGGGTGGAGGAACTGGAACTGGTGCTGCACCTGTAATTGCTAAAATTGCAAAAGAATTAGATATTTTAACTGTTGGAATTGTAACAATACCATTTTCTTTTGAAGGAAAAATGAGAAATGAACAAGCTCAATTAGGAATAGAAAAATTACGTGAACATGTTGATTCATTAGTAGTAATCAATAATAATAAATTAAGAGAGGTTTATGGAAATTTAGGGTTTAAATCAGGTTTTTCAAAAGCCGATGAAGTATTGGCAACTGCAGCAACAGGAATAGCTGAAGTTATAACCCACCATTATACTCAAAATATTGATTTACGTGATGCCAAAACTGTTTTATCAAATAGTGGAACTGCAATCATGGGGTCAGCTAATTCTTCAGGATCAAATAGAGCGCAAAAAGCAATTACTCAAGCTTTAGATTCTCCATTGCTAAATGATAACAAAATTGAAGGTGCCAGAAATGTTTTATTGTTGATCGTTTCCGGAACTACTGAAGTTACAATTGATGAAATAGGTGAGATTAATGATTATATCCAATCTGAATCTAAATCTAATGTAGATATTATTATGGGTGTTGGTGAAGATGAATCTTTAGGAGATGCAATTTCTGTTACTATTATCGCAACAGGATTTAATATTGACCAACAGAAGGACTTATCAAAAACTGAGTCAACAAAAATTGTTCATAAATTGGTTGAAGAGAAAATTGCAGAAAAACCAAAAGAAGAAATTATTATTGAATCAAAACCTGAAATTACTAGACATGTTTTGCATGAAGAAGAGGAAGAATTAATTGAAGAACCTACTTTAGAAAAGAACGAAGAGGATACGAACAATATAAATGTTGTTTATGAAAGTGTTGAAAATGACTTGGAAGAAGAATTTGAAATTACCAATATAGTTCCTGAATCAGAAGAACAAATTGAGTCGCCAGAAGACGATAAAAGTCAAATATCATTCACATTTGATTTACCAATTCAAAAAGCAAAGAAGCAAAAAATAATTCCTCAAATTGATACACTTGAAAATTTTAATATTAATGATATTGAAATCATAGGTTTAGAAGAAATTAAACCAGAACTTAAGTTATCAGATGATGCTATTCGTCATTCTTTAGAAGAAGAGTTTGCTCCTGAATTAAATACTTTAAGATCTATACCAGAAGAGAAAAAAGTAATTGACGAAAATTTAGATTTTAAATTAAAAGTTACAAAAACTGATATAGTAGATAACAATGTTGAAAAGGTGATTGAAAATGATGATAATTATGATGATGTTTCACCCATGAATTTGACTATTACAGAATTAAAAAGTAAAGCAGAAGACAGAAGAAGAAAAATGAAAGACTTCAATTACAAATTCATCAATAAAATGAGTAAAAGTATTGATGAGATTGAAAGTCAGCCAGCTTATAAAAGAATGGGAGTCGATTTAAATGATGTTCCTTCTTCTGCAGAAATAGATAATAATAAATCTAGAATGACTTTGGGTGTTGATGATAACGATGAAATTCAATTACGTTCAAATAACTCTTTCCTACATGATAATGTAGATTAATTTTTGGTTTTAGTTAGTGGGAAATCCGGAATAACTCTTTTTTATTCCGGATTTTTTTTACTCTATAATTTTCATAGATGTGATTTATGTTAAAAAATCAGGGTCTTTGTATTTTGGGTTTGGATAGGTATAAAAACCTTCGCCTGTTTTCACTCCCAGATTACCTTTGTCGATAAAATTTTTCTTGTAATATGCTGCTCTGTCCAAAATACCTTGATCATTAGATTGTTCTCCCCAATGTTTTTCAATATTATAAATAGTTTCAATTCCTACCATATCAATAATGCCAAACGGCCCCATTTTTACACCAGAGGTTATCATCCAAGTTTTATCTACTGTTTCATGGTCTGTTACATTATTAATTAAAAGGTCCCCAGCAGCTGATAAAAGTGGTGCTAGTAATGAATTAATTATATAACCATTTTGTTCTTTGCGAATAGGTATTGGAACCATACCAATTTCTTTTGCAAATTCAATTACTCGATTATAGATTTTAGGATCAGTTTTAGCGTGACCCATTACTTCTCCAATATTTGCATCCCAAATCCAATTGGCAAAATGTAAGGCTAAAAACTTTTCAGGACGCCCGGTTTCTTTAGCAAATTGACTAGGTAATAAAGTTGATGAGTTTGAGGTAAAAATAGTTTTTTGAGGAGCTACTTTCGCCAAATTTAAATAAAACTTTTTTTTGATATCAAGATTCTCGGGAACAGATTCACTAATAAGATCAGCATCTTTTACAGCTTCACTTAAATTTGTAGTATAACTAATTCTAGCCATAGTTTGATCGATCTCTTCTCGCGAAACTCCACGAGTATTCATGAAAATATTAGCAAATTGTTGATGAAATTTCTTTCCTCTTTCAATACCTTTATCAAATACGTCATAAACCGTCACATTAAATCCTTTATAGGCTGTTTGCCAAGATATTTGTGAACCTAAAGTTCCAGCTCCAGCAATAGTTACATTTTTAATTTTCATTTTTCAGAATTTTAATGAATAATAAGTTTTAGAAAAGATTGTCAATTTTATTTTTTTGGATAGCTTGTTTTGCAATGGCAAAGAGCAATTTAGTATGCTGATTTAAATTAACAAATCGTTTA
>DAOVTF010000059.1 GCA_030633225.1 Flavobacteriaceae bacterium | reverse complement strand
TTCATTTTGTAAAATTCTGATCCTGAGCCAATAAATAATTCTTGAGAAATTAAATTTTGAATTAAAAATAAAGAAAACAAGAGGAAAACACCTGATCTAATATTTAAAGAGTAGCGTAATTTTTGTACCATATCTAACAATTTTCTCAAAGTTAAAGAATAAATTATCAGATTTACTAGGCTTCATTTTTATTTTTATACAATATTATTAACAAAATCTGTGCAAATACAAGTAATCCAGAAACAGAATTCGCTAACTTAATAGCAAAACTATTTATTAGAAAACCATAAATTAACCAACCAATAATTCCAAAAAATAAAACCAAATACATTGTAAGTGAAACACCTGAAATATTTTTAGTTCTAATTGTTTTTACCAATTGCGGAATAAAACCAGAGGTTGTTAAAATTGCTGCAATAACTCCAATAATTTCAATTTTCCAATTCATTATCCTACAATATTTACAATTTTACCTGGAACAACAATTACTTTTTTAGGAGTTCGACCTGCTAATTGTTGTTTTGTTCTTTCATTGTCCATCACTTCTTTTTCTATTTCTTCTTTACTTAGATCTAATGAAAGTTCCATTATGAAACGCATTTTCCCATTAAATGAAATTGGATAAGTTTTGGTACTTTCAACTAAATATTTTGCTTCAAAAATTGGAAATTTAGCTATTGAAACAGATTCTTCATTTCCTAATTTATTCCACAACTCTTCTGCTATATGAGGTGCATAAGGTGAAATTAATACTGCCAATGGTTCTAAAATTTCTCGCTTATTACATTTTTGAGCAGTCAATTCGTTTACTGCAATCATAAATGAACTTACCGAAGTATTGAATGAAAAATTAGCAATATCTTCATCTACCTTTTTAATGGTTTTATGTAGCGTTTTTAAAGCCCCATCCGACTTTCCCAACGGGGAAGAGTCAACATAAAATGTATCATTTTCACCCGAATGATATAATTTCCATAATTTTTTTAAAAAACCATGCACACCTGTGATACCTGCTGTATTCCAAGGTTTTGCTTGTTCTAACGGACCTAAAAACATTTCGTATAAACGTAAAGTATCTGCACCATAGTCAGCACAAATATCATCAGGATTTACTACATTGTATTTGGATTTAGACATTTTTTCAACTTCACGGCCAACAATGTATTTTCCATTCTCTAAAATAAATTCAGCGTCTTTATAATCCTTATTTAAAGGATGGTTTTTAAACCCTTCTACATCCAATTCATTGGATGCATTTACCAAAGAAACATCTGCATGAATAGGTACAAATTGTGACCATTTATTTTTTGAGGCATTATTTTTTTCAAGAGAAGAATTTAACAAATCAAAATGCTCACTATCAAAAATCCCTTTAGAGTTTTCAATAGAACTTCTTTCTTTAATTATTTTTTCCATCAAGTCTTTACCAACAAAAATTATCTTTTTAGCTTTACCAGATTCATCTACATTCTTAAAATCCCATCTATAAACAAATGCACTAGTTCCTAAAATCATGCCTTGATTAATCAGCTTTTTTGCATATTCATCAACCGGAACTACTCCTTTATCAAACAAGAATTTTTGCCAAAAACGAGAATACAATAAATGCCCTGTTGCATGTTCGCTACCTCCAATATATAAATCTACATCTTGCCAATAATCTAATGCCTCTTTACTAGCAATTACTTCAGTATTATTCGCGTCCATATATCGATTAAAATACCAAGAACTACCTGCCCAACCTGGCATAGTATTCAATTCTAACGGAAATATTGTTGTGCCATTTACTCTATTATTATCAACTATTTGATTGGTTTCTGTACACCATGCCCAATTTGTTGCATTGCCTAAAGGAGGCTTACCGTCTTCGGTAGGTAAATATTTTTCAACTTCGGGCAAACGAATTGGTAAGTATTTTGCATCAATCATTTGTGGCATACCATCTTTATAATATACAGGAAACGGCTCACCCCAATAACGCTGACGAGAAAAAACAGCATCACGTAAACGATAATTAATTTTGCCTGACCCTATGCCTTTTGCTTCCAGTTCAAAAATTATTCTTTTTATTGCCTTTTTTGCAGTCATTCCGCTAATAAAATCTGAGTTAGCAATTACAGCACTTTTATCTTCACAGGCATGTTCAGATATATCAATATCTTGGAAAATATTAGGGATTTCAATATCAAAATGCTTTGCAAAATCATAATCACGTTGGTCTCCACAAGGCACTGCCATTACAGCACCTGTACCATAACTAGCCAAAACATAATCGCCAATCCAAATTGGAATTTTTTTTCCGTTAAACGGATGTTTTGCATATGCACCAGTAAATTCTCCAGAAATAGTTTTAACATCAGCCATTCTTTCTCTTTCACTGCGTTTGGCTGTTGCTTCAATATAGCTATTGATTTTTTCTTTTTGCGTATCAGTAACTATTTTAGAAACCAATTCATGTTCAGGCGCTAAAGTCATAAATGAAACTCCAAAAATAGTATCAGGTCGTGTCGTAAAAACATCTATTTTTTCATCATGACCATTAACATTAAATGACACCATAGCTCCTTGCGATCTTCCAATCCAATTGGTTTGAGAATCTTTAAGCGGTTGTGGCCAATCAATTGTTTCTAAACCGTCAAGCAATCTTTGTGCATAAGCTGTGATTCGCATAGACCATTGTTTCATTTTTTTGCGAACAACTGGATAACCTCCTCTTTCAGAAACTCCATTTACAATTTCATCATTTGCTAAAACTGTTCCCAATTGAGGGCACCAATTTACTTCGGTATCTGACAAGAAGGTTAGTCGGTATTTTGCTAAAACTTCATGTTGTTGTTTGTCAGAGTAATCTTTCCAAGCCTCAGCTGTGAATATTTCTACATCATCATCCGCAGCAGCGTTTATTCTAAAATTACCTTCAATACCAAAAACTTCAACCAATTCAGAAATTGGGCGAGCTTGATTTGCATCTTTACAGTAATAAGAATCAAACAGTTGAATAAAGATCCATTGTGTCCATTTATAATAATTCGGATCTGATGTACGCACTTCTCTACTCCAGTCAAAGGAAAAACCAATTTGATCTAATTGACGACGATAAGTTTTTATATTTTCTTTGGTAGTTTTTGCAGGATGTTGACCTGTTTGAATTGCATATTGCTCAGCTGGCAATCCAAATGAATCATATCCTTGAGGGTGTAAAACATTAAAACCTTTATGGCGCTTATATCTGGCATAAATATCTGACGCAATATAACCCAAAGGGTGACCTACATGTAAACCTGCTCCACTTGGATAAGGAAACATATCCAACACATAAAATTTAGGCTTATCACTTAAATTCTCTGCTTTAAAAGTTTGATTTTCTGACCAATATTTTTGCCATTTGGCCTCTATGTCATTGAAATTATACCTCATCCTTAGAATTATATTTAAAGTTTGCAAAGTTACATTTAAACTAGGAATGTACAAAGTAGTATTTAATAGGATAAATATTCATATCTTTACTTTTTATTACTCTTTTTAAATTTAAAACCATGTATAAACCCCTCATATACTTGACGGTATTTATTGCTCTATTTTCATGCACTTCAAAACAACATGCTGATCTCATTGTTACAAATGCTAATGTTTATGTGGTAAATGAAAGTTTTAGTAATGCTGAAGCTTTTGCCATATCAAATGGAAAATTTATTGCAGTTGGAACAACTGATGAGATTAAAGCTAAATTCAATGCTAATAAGGAAATTAACGCCGATAATAAAACAATACTTCCAGGTTTAATTGATGCCCATTGTCATTTTTATGGTTTGGGAATTTATATGCAAAAGGTAGATCTTTCTGGAACTAAAAGTTATCAAGAAGTAATTGAAAGAATAAAAGCTTTTCAAAAAGAGAAAAACGCTGATTTTATTACTGGCCGTGGTTGGGATCAAAATGATTGGGAGGTTAAAGAATATCCTACAAAATACAAACTGGATAGATTATTTCCAAAAACTCCTATTGCTGTAAGAAGAATTGACGGGCATGCAATGTTGGTAAATCAAGCTGCTTTAGATTTAGCAGGAATAGATAAAAATACTAAAATTACAGGTGGAGAAATTATTAAAAAAGATGGTAAGATTACCGGAGTATTGATTGATAATGCAATGGATCTAGTTAATAAAGTTATTCCATCAGAAACAAAAAAAGAAGCAATTCAAGCTTTAAAAGATGCTGAAAAATATTGTTTTAATCTTGGTTTAACAACTGTTGATGATGCTGGTTTGGATAGAGAAACTATTGAATTGATTGATAGTTTACATCAAATTGGAGAGTTGAATATTAGAATCTATGCAATGGTATCAGCAAATAAAAAGAATTTAAACTATTATTTAAAAAATGGAATATTTAAGTCCGATCATTTAAATGTTAGATCATTTAAAGTCTACGCTGATGGGGCATTAGGTTCAAGAGGTGCTGTTTTAAAAGAATCTTATAGTGATAGAGAAAATCATTATGGCGCTATGGTTACCGCAACAGATACTCTTGTAAAAATTGCCAAATTAATTGCTAATTCAGATTTTCAAATGAATACTCATGCAATTGGAGATTCGGCAAATGCTTTTACATTAAAAACTTATGCAAACGTTCTAAAAAGTCAAACAAACCGTCGTTGGCGCATGGAACATGCACAAGTAATTTCACTTAATGATTTTGACTATTTTACCGATATCATTCCATCTATTCAACCAACTCACGCAACAAGTGATATGTATTGGGCAGAAGATAGATTAGGAGATAATAGAATAAAAGGGGCTTATGCTTATAAAAAATTATTAAATATCAATGGAAAAGTAGTTTTAGGAACAGACTTTCCTGTAGAAAAAGTAAATCCGATGTTAACTTTTTATGCAGCTGTTGCTAGAAAAGATCTAAAAGGTTACCCTGATGGTGGATTTGAAATGGAAAATGGTTTAAGCAGAGAAGAAACATTAAAAGGTATGACCATTTGGGCAGCTTACTCAAATTTTGAAGAAAAAGAAAAAGGTAGTATTGAAGTTGGTAAATTTGCTGATTTTGTAATTTTAGACACAGATATAATGAAAACCTCCATTGAAAACGTTCCTCAAATTAAAGTTTTAGATACTTATGTAGATGGAATGAAAGTAAATTAAATCTGTTCTTGTTCTACAATTATAGGAATAATAATTCTAGTAGTATCCCAACCTAAGGTCATATTAATATGTTTTTTCTTTTCTTTAAATCCTATTGAAAAAGCTTCTAAAGGCTCAGCTCTTGCTACTTTTGCTTTGGTTCTAGCAACATCATATTTTTCTTTATAATCATTTGTACCCCAAACATCTAAATTTGAACTTAAAATAAGTGTCCATTCTATTTCTCCTGGAATAGCGTATAAAACATAAGTACCAGATTTTACTTTTTTGTCACCAAAAATTACATCTTTATAAAATCTTATTTCTGTCGCTTCATTTGCCCCAACTCGCCAAATTTTATCGTAAGGAATTAAATCTCCAAAAACTTCTCTTCCATTTTTTAATGGCCTTCCATATAATGCTTTAATAATTGGCGGTGAAATTTTATTGGCTCTATAGTATGCAATGTCATGCGGGCTTTTATCTAAGTTTTTGAAATCTTGAGCGTTACTTTGAACACCTAATAGTGAAACTGTAATAATTATTAATGTTATTTTTAAAGAATACTTTTTCATAATAATTTAATTTATACTGGCTACTAAATCTTAGCAATTAACTCATTTTTAGATTCTAATGGAATATTTACTCTAGTTGTGTCCCAAGCTAAAACCATAAATGTATTTTTAAAATCTTTCATAAAAGCAATTGAAAAAATATCAATTTCCCTAGCACTTGTTGCCGGAACTTTAATTCTTACAATATCTTTAGATTCATCATAAAAATATGCTCCCCAAGTATCTGTATTGCTATTTAAAATTATGGTCCACTCTTTCTCTCCAGGAATAGTGTGCATGACATAGGTTCCTGCTTTAACTAGCTTATTACCAAACTTCACGCTTTTGTAGAATTTAACCTCAGTTGCTTCGTTAGCACCTGTTTTCCAGATTTCTCCATAAGGGACTTCTTGACCAAAAACTTTTTCATTATGTTTTTGAGGTCTCCCATAAACTACTTTTACTAAAGGCTGAGAAGCCTTTTTACTACGTAAATAAGAAATATCTGTGGGATCTTTATCTAATTGATCGAATTTTTGAGCATACAACTGGCTTTGTAATATAAAAGCAAAGACAAAAACAGTAGTAAAAAAAACATTTTTCATAGCAATTCATTTTTTTATACTTACAATGCATATTTAACGCTCAATTTTCCATTTTATTTTATTCTGAAATTTTATATTTAAATCAGACTATTCTAATTAATAGGTTTTGATAAAATTATTCCATATTTATTTAAAAATTCAGGCATATTGTAATAAAACCTTATTTTTGTGTTATCAATGAAGTTTATTCTCCTCTAGAAAATATATCATTACCAGTAATTATAAAATATTAAAATTATGAAAGTATTAATTGTCGAAGATGAACTAGAGCTTCTAAACTCAACCTGTAGTTATTTACAAAAAGGTGATTTTGTATGTGAAAAAGCTGCAACATATTTTGAAGGCGAAGATAAATTTATTAGTTATAAATATGATATTGTTATTTTAGATATTAATTTACCAGATGGAAATGGCTTAGACCTTTTAAAATTTATAAAAGAATCGAGTCCTGAAACTGGTGTACTAATCGTATCGGCAAAAAACTCCTTAGATGATAAATTAAAAGGCCTAGACCTTGGTGCTGATGATTATATAACAAAACCTTTTCACTTGGCTGAGTTAAACTCAAGAGTTAATTCATTAATTAGAAGAAAAAAATTTGCTGGCAGTAAGAATGTCGTATTTCATGAAATTGAAATTGATCCAGAAGCTAAAATTGCAACTGCTAATCAAAAACAGCTAGACCTGACTAAGAAAGAGTATTATTTATTACTTTACTTTATTACGAATAAAAATAGAGTTCTAACAAAAGAGGCAATTGCTGAGCATTTATGGGGTGATAATATTGATATGGTTGATAATTTTGATTTTATTTATACTCATATGAGAAATCTTAGAAAAAAAATTAAGAAAACCGGTGCCAATGATTATTTAAATACCATTTACGGATTAGGCTATAAATTTGGTGATTAATGAAATTAATTGATAAAACTAGGCAGACCTATATTATTTTTTCAATAATTATTTTTATTGTTTCTAGTCTTGTCATTTATTTTACTTTAAAAAGTGTATTTGCTAAAAAACAAGATGAAAGATTAAATTTTCATAAAGAATTAATTGAACAAAAAATAAAATACAAATACCCTCTTCCAATATTTGAAGTTGATGATTTTATTAGCAAAACACCTGCAAAAGATACCTTATATTATAAGGATACTCTTTTCTTTCATATAGTAAATGGTGTTGAAAAACGTGAAATGTATAGAGAATTGTATTCTATTGAAACATTACATGGTAAAACTTACGAAATCACCACCAGAGATTCTAAAGTTAAAAATGAAGACTTCGTTTTAGTCGTTACTCTTTCCGTAGGTATTGTTATTCTGTTGTTAATTATCTCTGTGTATTTTGTTAATACCATTATCCTAGGGAATGCCTGGTTACCTTTTTATGAAAATTTAGAGATTCTTAAAAATTTTAGTGTCGAAAAAAACAAGCCCATTCATTTGCAAAATACTAAAATTGATGAGTTTCAAGAACTTAATAAATCATTAATAAAACTAACCAATAAGATAAATTCAGATTTTCGTAATTTAAAAGAATTTACAGAGAATGCATCGCATGAAATGCAAACACCACTGGCAATTATGCAATCAAAGTCTGAAAATTTAATGCAATCTGAAAATTTAAACAGAGGCGAATTACAACAAATTAAGGCCATTTATTCAGCCGTTCAAAGATTGTCAAAACTAAATAAAACCTTATTATTACTTTCAAAAATTGATAATCAGCAATTTAAAGAAAAGGAATCTTTACTAATTAATGATATTATTATTAAACATCTTGATATTTATGAAGACTTTATTGAAAACAAAAAAATAACGGTCACAAAAAAATCAACTCTTGATGTACAGATAGAAGCTAATCCATTACTTTTTGATATGATAGTTTCAAATTTGATTAGCAATGCAATAAAACATAATATTAAAAATGGAACTATTGATATACTAACTACTGATCTCTTTATGAGTTTTTCTAATTCTGGTAAAGAGCTTCAAGGTACTTCAGAATCTATATTTGAAAGATTTAAAAAAGAGAGTACTGCTTCAAATTCATTTGGACTTGGATTAGCAATCGTTAAAAAAGTTTGCGACAATTACAATTGGAAAATAAATCATTCATTTATTGAAAATCAGCACAATATCACCATATACTTTTAGCATATAATTTCTTTTACAAAACTTTAACATTTAATACTTTAAATCTTTAGAAAATCTTCAGAAACTGAAAATATATTTGCCCCGTTATTAAGATTGTTTTAGCAATTTTATAAAGTTCTAAATTCATAAATATGAATATTGAAATAGTTTGATTTAAAATCTTTACTATACATTTTGAGGGGAATGGTGTTTTAAAGAAAAGTGTAAACAATTTGAATGATTTAGCAATATTAACAAAAAGTTAAATTTGTCTTTAGATTCTCTTTAGATTCTGTTCTTATGTTTACAGTGTTATTAATTGATAACAATTTCAGTATGTTCTTTTGATTATGTTATGAATACTGAAAATACTAAATACAATTTTAGTTTTTAAAGTTTTAAAAAAATCAATATTTATCTGAGGGGAATAATATTTGAAACGTTTAAAACTTTGCAAATACA
>DAOVTF010000149.1 GCA_030633225.1 Flavobacteriaceae bacterium | reverse complement strand
TAAGTCAAAAATACAATCAAACCAAATGTTCTTTTTCAAGTCAAAACTCTGCCAGATTATTTTTGATTGGTCTATTTTTTCAACAATCAAATCTTGGCCAAATTTTGTTGGTAAAGCAAGACCTTTCGCTCCATCGAGAACTAAATATTCTGCGGTGATCAATAATTTTCCATTGCTATAAAATGGTTTATCAAACATGTTTTAAACTTTTTCTCGATTATAGATAGGTAAAAGTATAAAAGACAAACCTCCAAAAAAGAGAACCATTAAAGTTTGTGCTGTCCACATGATCCAACCAAAAGCCAAAGCAGGATTTTTATCAATTCCATATAAAGTAATTGCACTGGCAACAAAAACAGGATAAGTTCCCAAGCCTCCATTTGTTAAAGCCATACTCAATCCACCAACTACAAAACCTACTATGATGGCGCCAAAAGGTAAATTAGTCGTTTCGGGTAAAGCAAAAGTTACTGCATAAAACATCAAAACATACATAGTCCAAATAAAAACAGTATGAAAGATAAATGCCCATTTCTTTTTCATTTTAAAAATACTGATTACACCTTGAAACAAACCATTAATAAAGTTTTGTATTTTTTTAATGAAGGGGTTATTGGATCTTTGAATCAACCAAAATAATAAAGAACCAACGATGGCAAAGCCAACAATGATATACCAAATATTGTATGAATTTGAACTATCCTCTTTAAATAAATAAGAGGATAGTAATTTTGTTTGTAAAAAAAAAGCTGTAGCAATAATACCTAAAAGCATAATTACATCTGCAATTCTTTCAGAAACTATGGTGCCAAATGCCTTTTCAAAAGGGATATCTTCATATTTTGAAATTGCTGTAGCTCTAGCAATTTCACCTGCACGAGGAATAGTAAGATTTACCAAATACCCTACCAAAACTGCCATAATTGAATTGGCGAATTTCGGGTTATAACCTAAGGGTTCTAATAAAAAGTTCCATCGATAAGCACGTGAAAGATGGCTTAAAATTCCAAAAAATAATGATAAACCAACCCACCAATAATTAGCACTTTTAAAAGAATTCTTAATAGCATTAATATCACTTGGACTTAGTTTGGAAATTGAATACCAAATTAAAAAAACTCCCAAGGCAATTGGTAGTACTGTAAAAATAGTTTTTTTAATTTTTTTGTTCAAAAAATTAAGTTAATGAATTATTTTTTTCGTTTGGAAATACTATTGAAGGCTTAAATTTTTTAGCCTCTTCAAATTCCATAGTAGCATAAGTTATGATAATAATTATATCATCTTTGGCAACTTTTCTTGCGGCAGGACCATTTAAAATAATATCTCCACTTTTTCTTTCACCTTTTATGGCATAGGTAACAAATCGTTCACCATTATTTATATTTACAATATGAACTTTCTCTCCTTCAATAATATTTGAAGCATCCATTAAATCTTCATCAATGGTTATACTTCCAATATAATTTAAGTCAGAACCAGTAATTCTTACGCGGTGTATTTTTGATTTTACAACTTCAATATTCATTTTATAGCTTCAAAAATTTCGGTGCAAAGTTACTCAATTTAAATCTACATTATCAATTAATCGAATTTCTCCAGCAAAAACTGCAATAAATGCTCGGTATTTATTATCTTTATTTTTAATTAAAGCTGGATTAAGTGTTTCTATGTCAGCTATTTCGATATATTCTAAAACTAAAGTATCATTAGTTTCAAATACTTTTTTTACCATATTTTTAACAAAATCAATATCCTTTTCAGGGAATAATTTAACGGCTTTAAGCAAGGTTTTATATATTAATGGAGCTTCGTTCCGTTGTTTTGCGCTAAGTCTGGTATTTCTAGAACTCATGGCAAGGCCATCATCTTCTCGATAAATTTCGCACCCTATAATTTTAACTGGTAGATTATTTTTTTCAACCATTTTTCGAATGATTTGTAATTGCTGAAAATCTTTTTCACCAAAATAAGCATAATCTGGTTGAATAATTTCAAATAATTTTTTAACAATTGTTCCAACACCATCAAAATGCCCTTCTCTAAATTCCCCTTCCATTACTTTATCTAAACCATCAAAATCAAAATCATCTGACTTAATGCTTTTTGAATAGATTTCATTAACTGATGGAACAAAAACTATATCACAATGTTCTGTCTCTAACATTTTTAAATCGTTTTCTAAAGTAATTGGGTATTTATTTAGATCATCAGTATTATTAAACTGAGTAGGGTTAATAAAAATACTTACTATAACAATAGAATTTTCATTTTTTGCCTTATTCACTATAGATAGATGACCTTTATGAAGTGCTCCCATAGTTGGAACAAATCCTAAACTTTTATTCTTATCGTTTATTGATAAATAGTTTTGAATTGAATCTATAGTTTTAAAAACTTTCATTTTACTGTTAAAGATTGTTAATTAAGCTGTCAAACTTAATATTTTAAATCGAATTTTGCATATTATTTTGTAATTTTGCACCATTCCAAAATAGAATGATAAATGAAAGATAAGAGAATACTTTACGTATCGTCAGAATTAATTCCCTATTTACCTGAAAATGAAGTGTCAAAAATGGCATTTGAAGTATCAAAAGAAATGCATCATCAAGGTGTTCAAATAAGGATGTTTATGCCAAGGTTTGGAGTTATAAATGAACGCAGACATCAGTTACACGAAGTGATTCGTCTATCAGGAATGAATTTAATAATCAATGATATGGATATGCCTTTGATTATTAAAGTTGCTTCTATTCCTAAAGAAAGAATGCAAGTATATTTTATTGATAACGAAGAGTATTTTAAAAGGAAAGCTATATTTACCGATGAAGATGGTAATTTGTTTAAAGACAATGACGAGAGAGCAATTTTCTTTGCTAAAGGTGTTGTAGAAACGGTTAAAAAATTAAAATGGGCTCCAGACATTATTCATGTTCATGGGTGGATGGCATCATTATTGCCATTATATCTAAAAGAATACTATAAAAATGATCCTTTATTTGCTGATAGTAAAATTGTAACTTCTGCTTTTGATTATAAAACTAAAGGTGTTTTAAATAATAAGGATTTAGTTAAAAAAATTAAATTTGATTCAATTACTGAAGAAAAATTGAAGTCATTAGAAAAAGAAACTAATGAAGGTTTTTTGAAAATTGCTATTGAAAATTCTGATGCCGTGATAAAGGGAAGTGAAAATTTAAGTGAAGAAATTAATTCAATAATAAATAATCTAGATATTCCTGTGTTAGATTACCATCCGTTAGAAAGTTTTACTGAAGCCTATTCAAACTTTTATTTAAATAAAGTTTTATAAAAACTATTGCTAAAAAAAAATCAAGAATCTATTTATGTTAAATAAAATTGTAACCATTTTTAAAAATATTGGTTTAGGATTAGTTTTCCTATTTGGAATAGTATCCTGTGAAAAAGATTTTGAAGATATTGCTATTGATTTAATTGATAATAAGTCGTTTTCAGTAGGTGTTGATACAATAGATATTGTTTCTTACAATAAAAATATTGAATCCTCTCGTGTTGATAATAATAATTTTACCAAACAACCATGGGCATTATTAGGTGTTAATCAAGATCCTGTTTTTGGATATTTAAAGAGCGATTTAATTTCACAGGTTTTTCTACCTTTAATAGGTGTTGATTTTGGAGAAAATCCAATAATAGATTTAGTGGTTTTAGATATCCCATATTTTGCAACTAGAGGTGAAAATCAGGATGCTGTTGACCCAATTACTGGCGAAATTATTAAAGATGAAGATGATAACCCTATTCGAACTCCAAATTTTGAAATTGATTCAATTTATGGAAATACAGAGCAAAAGTTTAATATTTCTGTAAATGAATTAGGAACATTTTTAAATACTTTAGATCCAGAAAATCCATCGCAAAAGAAAAAATATTATTCAGATAAATATTATTTAAAAAAAGATCAATTGTTTTCAGGAGATTTTCTTTCAAATAGAAATGATACAGTTTTATATGTAAATAGGGAGTTAGTGATTATTGGTGAAGATGATGAAGGAAATCCAATTCATGACATGGACACTATAAAAGCTGACGACCTAAATCCATCTATGAAATTTTATTTAGACAAAAACTTCTTTAAAAATAGATTTATTGATCATCAAAATCCATCAGATTTCGATAATAATGATAATTTCGTTCAATATTTTAGAGGATTATATATAAATGCAAATGGCACTGATGGAGCATTAATGAACTTGTCTACTACAAATGCCAAGATGACCATTTATTATACTAATGAAGAAATAAAAAATGAAGGAGTTGATGAAGATCTCAACAATAATGGAGTTACCGGTGAGGATGATGTAGTTGTTAAAACCAAACAAACTATGAATTTTAGTTTTGGAGGCGTAAGAACAGGAAAGTATATTAGAGATTATAACAGACCTGAAATATTAAATGCTTTGTCAAATCCTAATGTAGATGATGGTGAGAAAAAATTATATATTCAAGGCGCAGCTGGATCAGAGGCTATTATTGATTTGTTTCCAGACAATACGCTTGAAGAATTAAGAAGTAAAAATTGGTTAATTAATGAAGCCAATATTACTATTTATATAGAGGGAGAACAAAGTGAAGTGCCATCTCAATTGTTTCTTTATAATTATGATAATAATTCTATTTTAAGAGATCTTTATTCTTTCAATTTTGGACCTGAAGTATTTGGTGGAATTTTGGAATATGATGATGATGGCAACCCAGAAAGATATAAATTTAGAATAACAAAATATATATCTGAAATGCTAGGTAGTGATGACAAAAAACCTTCAAAATTAGCATTAAAAAACTTTTTAAGTACAGATAATATTGATGTGGTAGCACTAGATACTATAGTAAATGATTTTAATTGGATCCCTAAGGGAGTTGTTTTAAAAGGAAATTTACCAAAAACGGATAGTAAAAAGATACAATTAGAAATTTATTATTCAAAGAATAAAAATTAGCTTATTAATTTTCTTTCTATATAATAGATTGTCACTATTATCGTTTATTAAATATCTAAAAGCTAAAATAAAATGTGTGGAATAACTGGTTATATTGGTCATCGAGATGCTTATCCGATTATTATCAATGGATTAAAAAGATTGGAATACCGTGGTTATGATAGTGCCGGAATAATGATGTTTGATGGTAAACAAATTAATCTTTCAAAAACTAAAGGAAAAGTTTCTAATCTAGAAGAAAAAGTTAATAAAGATATTTCTAAAAACGGATCTATTGGAATAGGACATACCCGTTGGGCAACCCATGGAATTCCTAATGATGAAAATTCCCACCCACATTTTTCCCAATCTGGTAATTTAGTAATTGTTCATAATGGTATTATCGAAAATTATGATACAATTAAACAAGAGCTTATAAGTAGGGGTTACACATTTAAAAGTGATACAGACACTGAAGTTCTCATCAATTTAATTGAAGAGATTAAAAAAGAAGATGGTGTGAAGTTGGGAAAAGCTGTACAAATTGCTTTGAATCAAGTGGT